>DASRPB010000026.1:0-4960 GCA_035646575.1 Minisyncoccota bacterium | reverse complement strand
TTGCAAGTATAACAATCGCAATTTTTATCAATTGGATTATTATCATTCTCAAAACGGCTATTGGATATTCTTAAACATCCTTTATCAAATTCTGATTCAAAATTTACTCCACCATCCTTTAAAAAAATTTCACCACTATAGAGAGACCCGTGTCTAGCTGTTCTTGTTGGTCCAACACAATCAAACATATCAACTCCCCTTTTTACGACTTCAATTATATCATTGGGCGAAGCTCCTAATCCCATAGTATAACGAGGTTTATTATCTGGTAAAAAATCCCGAAGATAATCTAAGATTTCTAATGTTCTCGGCATATTATAACCAATTGTTTCTCCGCCCAATGCGATTCCATCAAAAGGAAGACTTGTAATGAATTTAGCTGACTCTTTTCTTAAATCCTCAAAAATTCCTCCTTGAATAATTCCAAAAATTAAAGGCGGTTTTTGTCCTGAGTTAATATATTTTTTACTGAGCTCTTGATGTTTTTTGAGAGATCTCTCTGCCCATTGATGAGTTCTTCCCATTGATTTTTTTGCATATTCTTTATTATCAGAATCAGGGCTACATTCATCAAAAGCCATTATAATATCAGTGCCTAATTTATATTGAATTTCAATTGATTTTTCTGGTGTAATTAGATGTTTTGATCCATTAATTGGAGAAGAAAATTCAACCCCATCTTCACTAATTTTTGCTAAATTCTGCCTATTTCTACTGAAACTCCATACCTGAAACCCTCCAGAATCACTCAGAATAGGCCCAGGCCAGCCCATAAATTGATGAATAGCTCCCAAGTCATTAATTAAATCCTCGCCTGGCTGTAGGTGCAAATGGAGCGTGTTAACTAAAAGTATTTCTATGTCAATTTTACTCAAATCATCGGGCCCAACAGCTTTAACTGTTGCCTGTGTTCCTGGAGGCATAAAAATTGGAGTTTTAAAAATACCATGATTAGTTTGTATTTCACCCAAACGAGCTTTATCAATCTTAGATTTTTTAATGATTTTAAACATATGTTATTTTACAAACATTGCATCTCCAAATGAGAAAAATCTATATTTTTTTGCAATAGCTTCTTGATAAGCTTTTAAAATTAAATCTCTTCCAGCAAAAGTAGAAACTAACATTAATAAAGTTGATTTAGGAAGATGAAAATTTGTAATTAAAGAATCAATAAATTTGAATTTATATCCAGGATAAATAAATAAATTCGTCCAACCTTGTCCTGCTTCTAATTGTGTTTTATTAGCGCAACTTTCTAAAACACGGGCTGCTGTAGTTCCAACAGCAATAATTCTTTTTCCTTTAGATTTTGCTTCATTTAATATTTTAGCAGTATCTTCAGAAAGTTCAAAAAGTTCTGAATGCATTTGATGTTTTTCAATCTCCTGTGTTTTTACTGATAAAAAAGTTCCTAATCCCACATGCAATGTAACAAATTGTGTATCAATTCCCTTTTCTTTAATTTTTTTTAAAAGATCTTTTGTAAAATGAAAACCAGCAGTAGGAGCGGCAATTGATCCTTCTTTTTCAGCATAGATTGTTTGATATTTTGAAAAAGAACGTTTTGTAGGATTAGTAATATATGGAGGTAAAGGAAATTGCCCTAATGATAAAATTTCTTGTTTTAAATCATCTCCTTCCAAATTAAAAGATATAATTCTTTCGTAATTTAAAACCTCTTTTATCTCCCCTTTTAATGATTCACTGAATTCAATAATCTGTCCTTGTTTTAACTCTGGTTTTCCAATAATCACCCATTGCTTAGGCCATGAAATAAAATCAAAAACTTCTTTATCTTTAGGGCGAATAAGAAGAATTTCTGCTTTTCCGTAACCTGGAATTTTTTTTCCATATAAGCGCGCTGGCACTACTTTACTGTTATTAAATACCAAAACATCATTATTAGATAAATAGCCTAATATCTCATAGAATTTTTTATGTTCTATTCCTTTACTTTTTCTATCTAATATTAAAAGACGCGAGTGGTCTCGCGGCTCTATTGATTCTTGAGCAATCAACTCTTTTGGCAAACGATAATCGAAAAGAGAAATATCCATATTAAATCACTCTTTGCAACAATCCATTATGTTTTTAATAATACCGCCTAATTTATCAAAAACATTAAATTTCTTCCCTTTTGCTATTTCAAGATTATTATTCTCATCCTCATCACGCTGTTTAACATCTTTTACATCTATCAAATTTAGATTTAATGCCCAAAATATATTCCAAAGTGCATAAGCTTTATCAAATAAATCTTTTGCTTCTTTTTCATCCTTGTTTCCTAATTTTTTAGTTCCCACCTCCATTAATCGCATGCTTGCAGATAGAAGATGTTTTGAAATGCACCAAATTTCTCCCTCAGGATTTTTAACAATTTTTGCTAACAATTCTTTTCGAGTATTTCTCGTTTTATTAAGTAAGTCCAAATACTTCTCGTCTTTGGTTTTTTCATAAGTAAAAAAGAAATGTTCCTCCATGGAAATTAAATTCATAACAGCTACACCCAAATCTTCTTTAGAAGATAAATCTAAGGCATTTCCTTCTTCTTTTAATTTTTTTATTTTACTAAATAAATCAGCAACTTTTTGTTCTTCGATATTCATATTAAATATAAATTTTTAATTTAACAAAATGACTCAATTATAAAACTAATAATAATTAAACCAATAATTGGAATAATAACCTTTTGATAATAAAAATAAACCTTTTTATTATGCCTATCTATTATCAAAAGATTTATTTTATCTACAATAAAAAGCATTAAGGCTCCTAAAATAGAACCTAAAATTACTCGTGGAAGACCAAAAATACAAGATGGATCAGCGATAAGTGTTTTTAAAATTGGCAAAAATGACAATGCCGATGTTCCTAAAAAAATAACCCAAAAACTATATGGAAAACTCTTGCCTTTTCTGCTTAAATACATATCTAATTGAATAGAAACTGATAGAAGAAGCGCTCCTATCCATAAACCTAAGGTTATATCATCTATACCAAGCCAACGAGAAATTCCTAAGCCCCCGATTATTCCTATAGCACATATTGGTCCACACATAATTTTTATATTTTATTAATAAAGAATCAATAGATAATGATGAGTAATTAATATTGTATATTATTTTCAAAGATTTGTAAATAAAAAAGGGCGTCAAAATTTATTAACATTAGACGCCCTAATACCACAGATTTCTTTTTTCTAGTTTTTCAATAATAAAGACCAATACACTTTGTATTGCCGAATCAACACATTTTTGAGTAAAAAGTATCAATTTTCTTATTTTCGTATTTGGAAAAGAATCTATTAAAAAATTAAAAAAACAATATACTAGAACATATATTATCAGTCCAGTATAAAACACGAAAACAGCAATCTCCCTTATAGCTTTCTTAAACATTTTAATACTCTCCTTTTCTAAAAGATTTTTTCAAGATACAGATACTCTAATAATAACATCTTAGAGGATAATTGTCAATTTCAATTGCCTTGCTATCTCAGCCATTTATCAACATCTAAAAGAGCCATAGCGCCTAAACCAGAAGCAGTAATCGCTTGTCTATATTTAGTATCGCAAACATCTCCTGCAGCAAACACTCCATCAGCAGAAGTTTGAGTATTTTCCTTTACTTTTATATAACCATGATTATCTAAATCAAGTTGATTCTGAAAAATATCAGTTACTGGTTTATAACCAATTGATATAAATAATCCGTCTATTTCCAAAAATCTTTTTTCTTGAGTATTTACGTCTTGCATATAGATTCCTTCTAAAGAATCTTTTCCTTTAATTTCTGAAATAACATTATTATAAATAAATTCTATTTTAGAATTACTAAGAACTTCCTCTTGTAATTTTTTAGATGCTTTTAATTCATTTCTACGATGAATAATAAAAACCTTTTTTGCATATTTAGTTAAAGTAATAGCGTTTTCCATTGCGCTATCGCCTCCACCAACAACTCCTACAACTTTATCTTTAAAGAAAAAACCATCACATACTGCACAAGCAGAAATACCATGGCCGATTAATTCCTGTTCATTTTTTAAACCAAGCCATTTAGCAGAAGCTCCGGTAGCTACAATTACAGATTTTGCTAAATATTCTTCGTTATCTGTTTTTATAACAAAAGGTCTTTTTTTAAAATCTACAGAAATCACATTTTTTTCAATCATTTCTACATCAAATTTTTTAACCTGTTCTGCCATTTTTTTTATAAGTTCTGGCCCCGTTATTTTTTCAGGAAAACCTGGAAAATCATCAATTTGTTCACTAAGCATTAATTGACCCCCTAAAACTGAGCCAGTAAATAACAATGTTTTAAGTTTCGCTCTACCAGCATAAATACCAGCTGTAAGACCAGCTGGACCACCACCAATAATAATAAGATCTTTAATGTCCATAATTCTTTTATTTTAACACCCTTAAGCCAAAAATAAAAGGAAAACAGGCATCAAAGACACCTGTTTTCCCGGTGATCCTGTCCCTTGCAAGCAAGAAACAGGAAGCCCCACCGTTGACGATCTTACGACCGTCTTTGTAATTATAACAAAAAAAAAAGAAAAAATCAATACATATCGCATAATTAGCAATAAAAAATTTTCAATGTTAAAATATTACTATATTTATAACCATGATTCAAATTAAAGAATTTATTAAGAACAAAAAAGTATTAGTAGTAGGATTAGGAATATTAGGCGGAGGCATATCTACTTGCTTATGGCTTTTAAAACATAAAGCTAAGCTTACTATTACCGATTTAAAATCAAAAAAAGATTTAGGAAAATCATTAAAAAAATTAAAGAAATATTCTTCTAGTATAAAATTAGTATTAGGAAAACATAACAAAAATGATTTTAAAAATAATGATATTATCGTTATAAACCAAGGTGTGCCAATTAAAAATAATCCTTATCTTAAAATTGCTAATCAAGCAAATAAATTAATAGAAAATGAGA
>DASRPB010000025.1:0-7850 GCA_035646575.1 Minisyncoccota bacterium | reverse complement strand
ATTTGTTGATAGGTATATAGTTTAGGCAACAAATTATTATGTTAAATAGTGGGGTAATTATTAATCAAATAATTCTTTTGGAAATTCAAATGTCTTTTTAAGGCATTTTTTATTATTTAATAGAAATTCATTTACTCAAATCTCCGGAAAATATTTTGTTTTATTAGATTCATTCAGATTAGATTTTTTTATCAGAATTTTTTTAAAATAAGTTCGGATTTCGTTAAACAATCTTAATTAATATATATTAATAATGGTTATGCAACTATCTAAATCAGAATACATGATGTTTCTTAAGCACCCAGCTTGGTTATGGTTGAAGAAACATGATAAGGGGAAACTTCCAGAGCCTGACGCTAACTTGCAAGCGAGATTTGATGCTGGTCATGAGTTTGAGCAATATGCTGAAAAGAGGTTTCCAGATGGAATAACACTTGGATTTAATAGTTTTCAGGAATATTTTTCATTACCAGAGAGAACCAAACAAGCATTAGATGATGGTGCTAAAACTATATTTCAAGGGAGGTTTGAATCAGATAATATTACATGTATATGCGATATTGTAGATCGTGTAGAAAAGAATGAATTTGATTTGTATGAAATTAAATCTAGTACAAAGGTTAAGCCAGAGCATTATCCAGATTTAGCGTTTCAGGTAGTTGTATTAGAATCATCAGGCCTTAAGGTGCGAAATATAGCAGTTATTCATGTTAATAATGAATATGTGAGAAACGGTGATATTGATGCATCTAAGATATCGATGGTTGAAGATGTCGCTAGTGAAGTGCGCAATAAGATTGAGGAAACCAAACAAAACATTGAAGCTGCTTTGGAAGTTATTAAATTACCCAATTTGCCCGATCCATCTCCACGTTATGCCAAATTAGGTTCATTAAGTGAATGGATGGAAATCTATAAAGCTATAGGCAATAAAGTTGATTTGTATAGTATATATAATCTGATTGCCCCTGGAGTTAAACGTATTGGTGAATTAGAAGATCTTGGTATAAAGTTAATCAAAGATATTCCTGATGATTTTAAATTGACATCAAAACAACAGATACAAGTACTGGCAACAAAAAGAAATGAACGCATCATTAACAATAAGAAAGTTAAGAATTTTCTAAATAAATTAGCTTATCCTTTATATTTTTTAGACTATGAAACTGCTATGGGCACTGTTCCCTTATATGATGGAACTAGTCCATATCAACAAATCCCGTTTCAATATTCATTGCATGTTATTGAAAAAGCAGGGGAAAAGCCTAGACATTTAGAATATTTACATAAAAATAATGAACATCCTGTCCCTAGTTTATTGAAGCAACTTAAAAATGATATTCATTCTCCAGGTAATATTCTCGTTTGGTATAAGGGTTTTGAGATGAAACGTAATGAAGAAATGGCGCAAATGTTTCCAGAATTTAATGATTTTCTAGAAGACGTGAATGATAGGATTATAGATTTGATGGAACCATTTGCAAATGGATGGTTTGCTGATAAAGATTTTTTTGGTAGCGCATCTATTAAACGTGTTTTGCCAGTAGTAGTGCCAGAATTAAGCTATAAAGAGTTGGGCATTCAAGAGGGTTCATCAGCACAACGATTATGGACAGATACAGTGATAAAAAATAAAGGTGGAATTGATAAAGAAAAATTATTTAATGACCTTATTGAATATTGTAAGATGGATACATTCGCGATGTATGCTATTTGGCAAAAATTAAATGAAATAATTTGAACTTTTAGTAAAAGCATATTAGATTTGAAGCTATTCTCATGTCACATTTTCTCATTTGTTTTTTAGATATAAATAGTGTATGCTCTATTCATTACAATAATAATTAATATATAAACATATGGGAGATTTTAGACAAGATAGTAGAGGAGCACGTTCTGGTGGAAGTCGTGGAGGCGGATTTGGTAGAAGAGACGAAGGCAGATCAAGTTTTCCTAAGAAAAGCTGGGGTGGATCAGGAGGTAGAGATCGTGGTCCAGTTACTATGTATCAAGCAGTTTGTGATCAATGTGGAAAATCTTGTGAAGTTCCTTTTCGTCCAACTCAGGGTAAGCCAGTGTATTGCGATGTTTGTTTTAAAAGTAGAGGAGAAGGTGAAAATAGTAGAGGGAGTGGTAGATTTTCAACTCCTGTCAGAACTAATATTGATAGTAATGTTAGTAAAGGAAATAAGGATGAGTTAAAGCAGTTAGAGATATTAAATGAAAAAATGGATCAACTTATTAAAGCAGTAGAAGCTCTTTCAAATACCAAACCATTGGTGGTAAAAGAAAAAGCGAAGAAAAAGACTAAATAAGGTTGATACAAATACCAAATAATTCTTATATTTTTTCGTTTTTAAAATACACAATTAAAATCGCCAAAAAGGCGATTTTTTTTGGATAACATTATTTAGACTGTTTAGTTCTTTTATCATTTTTAAAGTTGGCCACTTTTGCGTTCTTATTTGTTGTTACGAATGGTTGTTTTTGGAGATAATTGACTGATAAGCTATAGCTTAATTGATGCTGGTATGATTTTTGCTACTATGATATTATTAAAGGGAAAAATAATCTTAAATAGTTAATTAATATAATCTATGAGTTTAGAATCTGGATTTGGCTCAGTATTTAATTCTAAAAAAACAATAAAGGAGGAACCATACAAAGCTGAAGAAGATAAAGTTGTTGGAGAGCTTTTAGATTTGAATGAAAAAGAGACACTTATAGAAGGAAAAATTGAAATAGCAGAAAAAAAGACTGAAACTGAACAAGAAAGTTTAATGAAAGAACTCTCCCAAAAAGAAGTTTCTCTTTTTCAAGAAACTAAAGAAAAAATAAAAAGAGGTTGTAAGATAGGAATTGTTAGCACGATGATTATAACTTCTCTTTTAGCTGCAGGATGTGGAGCAGAAAAACCTAAGAAAGTGAATCATTGGTCGCAAACTAATATTGAAGAAGCTAGAAAAGCGGTTCCAGAAGATGTAACAGAGGGTTGGGTTCAACATGGCTTACAATCAATTGGCAGCTGGAAAGAAGATGAAGGAAGTTTCTTGGTGAGAACAAACAAAGATGAATATTATAGAATAACACAAGAAAATTTGGAGGAATTTAAAGAAAGAATGAGTAATTATATAAATCAATATTTATATTATTCAATTGAAAAAGCAGGTAGGGACAGAGAACTTACAGGCAAATTATTAGACGTGGAAATTAAAAGTTGGTTTGATAAATATGTGGAGGAAGCAGTAGAACGAGAAAGAGAAACTATTGCTTATGGTCTTTTTGAAAAAGCTTTTTCAAGCGAGTGGCAAAAATTAAAAGACCATGTTTATTTTGGAGTCGAACAATCCGATAAAAACCAAGAGAAAAAAGATGAAGTTATTCAGAGCCCTGATTTAACTGATCTTGATCCTACTTTAAAATAATATGATAATTAATAAAAAAATTTTTCTAGCCCTAGGCATAGAAAATCTATCCGCAAAAAAGCAAGAAGAAACAGTGAATAAATTGGAAAACATTATTTTAGATAGGTTGTCTATTAGAGCGATTAAGAAATTGCCTTTAGGAGACAGAGGAAAATATTTCCAATTACTAGAATCAGCCAAACCAATAGATATTTATAATTTTCTTTCAAAAAATATTTCTAATTTTGAAGGATTAGCCCAACAAATAGCAGAGGAAGTAGTAGCTGATTTTAAAAGATAATAGTTTTAAAAATATTTCCTAATTAGTGGAATTTATTATTATTTAATTATTTAAAACCGTAAATTCAATTAAGATAATTTAATTTGGTAATCAGGTTTCATCGATTTTGCTTAGCCAAAACGTAAAGGTTTCAGAATACAAAAAACAAGAAAAAAAGGTTATTAATATAAATGAAAAGACATTTGATGTTTATCCAGTGTATTATCCAGTTGCACAAGGGCTACGGAATATACATAAAGCAATAAGCAAAATAAAAGATATTTTATGTTGGGCTTGACAAATCATTTTTCTTTGCTATACTAAAGATGCTGTTGTTTTGAGATGATATAGCTTGCTATAACTTCAAAAAATAACAGCATTTTTTTTTATCTTATATCACAGAACACGGAGAAAATTTCTCCGTGTTTTAATTATTCATATCGCTTTTAGTTTTTATACTTGTTAAGATAGAAAATAGAGATTAGTTTGGTTTAATTCATATAATATTATATAATTATTAAAATATTATGATTATACAAATTAACAATATTAAAGATTGGGTAAGCCAGAATCCTGGGTTAATTCAAGTTATACAATTTTTTTTACCAATTATTATTTCTCTATTATCAATTCGTTTTATAAAAACTAAAAGACGAGAACCTATCTTAATTTTAGATGTTAAATGTATTAAAGAATATTCAAGAGATAAGCAACAAAAAATCAAACAGGATAATTATTTAATTGCTGATTCTAATTATTTTTTACAAATTCGTAATGAAGGTGATGATGTTGCTTTAAATATATATGTTGAGAGTAATAATTTTAAAATTGTAAAATATCAAAATCATCAGATTGGTTTACAAGATGAGTTATTTATAAAAATTGTGGAAAAATCTGATGATGAAATAAAGAATACAAAAGAATTAAACGGAGAAATTTTAAAAATTTATTGTGAAACAATAGGAGGGGTAGGATTTTATTTTAAATATCAGGTAATAGATATTAGGAAACAGAAAATACGATTTATATCAAAAGGTTATGGAAAAACTAAAGAGAATAAAGGTAATTTTCGTATTGACCGTTAGTGTCTATTATGATATGATTTTTATATAATTTAAAATGGTCGATGTAAATCCTTATAATTAATTTATAAATAAAACAATATGAGCTTTGAAGGTATTTCAACTCCTGAAAAGGAAAAAAATATTCCAAAAATAACAGCAGAAGAATGGATAGAACATAGTGGAGGAGATATAAATGACAAGGAATTTAAAGCATTTTTGGAAGCAAAGGGAATTAAGTTTAATGAGAATGGTGTTGCAGAAGTAGAATTAGATGGTCAAGTAATTCAAACAAAAGAAGATGATTTTGGTACAATAATTGAAGAACCTGATGTTATAATTGAAAAATCTATAGCATAAATTCCCATAAAGATAGAATACTAAAAAAAATGACCATATAATGGTCATTTTTTGTTACTTTATAGATTATTGACTTAAACTATATAATGTTATATAATGACAATATAGTTCTTTGATAACTAAAAAATAAAAAAAAAGGAGAAAAAAATTATGAAGGAGTCTTTTGTGATTTGTTTTAGAGGGTGCTTAAACGGTGAACGGAGTCTCTTAATAGATTTGTGTGTAATTGAATTAAGCTCAAGAGACGACAAAATTGATTTTATGTTCCAATGTGATTTAATTAGTTGCCTTTATAAAAATAGAGGGAAAGGTGAGTTAGGTCCAAAGAATGGATATCAAACAGCAGGATGGTTGGATGTACTCAAGATTTTTAAAGTACCAAAGGGTTATGAATTAGAAGTGATAAAAATAAGTAGCACTGATGCCGCTGAGGTTTACAAAATTATAAAAAACTCACTCAAAAGGGCTATTAGAGAAAAAATAAAAATAAAAGAAAAAGGAGAGTAAAAATAATGAGAATATGGAGACCTGATATAGTCTTACTGCATTGTTTTGATAAAAAAGACAAATTGACCAACAAATCAATCTTTGCTATAGCAGAAGAAGATAAGAAAGCAAAAAGCGATGAGGTCATATTAATTGCACTGATTACGATTTTTCTATTATTATTTTTTGCCCGTAGTCTTGCAATTTTTCTAATTTTACTAGCTTTTGGGTTAGTTATTGGAGTATTTGGATTAATTAAAAATATAATAAAATGAAAGGAGAAAATAGGTAGAATGTTAGGAGAAAGAAAATTATGGAAATGGTGTTTATGTCCTGCAAGTCAATGTGAACAAGTACAAGGAAATTGCAATAAATGTGAACATAAAAAACAAGCATTGGAAAGAAAAATAGAAAAAAAAAGAAAGATTCGAAAATAAGGAGGGTTAAAAATGAAAAGATTTAAAAATTTCTACTTTAAAATTCTGAATTTTTTACTTTTTCCACTGAAAATCGTAATTAAGACTATTCTTATTGGTGGATCAAAATTCAGGTGGTGAAAGAAGTTATAGAAGGAGGCGGTGAAAATTATGAGTATTGTAGAAATAGTATGTTTAGTAATGACAGTAGTAGGTATTATATTAGTACTACTTCCAAGATATGAAGACCTTTTTCAACAATACTTTATTCTTTGTATCGTTGTTTGCACTATAATATTTTTTGGAAATCTTATCGCAAACTTTAGTTAAAGAACTTTAGTTAAAGAGTTAAAGCAAATCAAAAAAGGGAGATTAATTCTCCCTTTTATTTTTATTATTTTAATCTTTTGATTAATTTATTAAATTGTTCAGCGCGATCAAATTCATTTTTAAACTTTTCAAAACTTGCTGCAGAAGGAGAAAAGAGAACAATATTTCTCTTTTTTTGTTTTTTCTGACAAAGACCATAACAAAAACATTCTCTTAAAGACTCGAAAACAAAGTATTTATTAGAGTATCTTATTTTATTTAATTCTTTTACTAATTTTTTACTTGCAGAACCATTAAGAATGACTAGGTTTTTAGGCAATATATCTTTTTTTATTCTTTTGGCTAATTCATCATATTTCAAGTTTTTATCTGTTCCTCCTGTGATTAAAATAAGATTTGTGTTTTTTTGATGTGCAAATCTTTGTAAAGCACTAATAGTAGCATCTGGTGATGTAGCACTACTATCATTAATAGCAAGAAGTTTTTTGCTCTGAAAAACCTTTTCTTGACGGAATTTGACTTGAGGCAATGAATTAATCCGTTTTTTAATTAGAGAGAAAGTTAAACCAAATAATTTAGATGCTAATACAGCAGTCATCAAATTATCTACATTATGCTCTCCCCAATGTTTTGAAAAACTACTTGCATTAAATATTAATTTTTTCTTTTTATTCTCTTGAAAATAGATTTTGTTATTTTTATTAAAAATCCCATTTTTCTCTTTAGGTAGGGGATTATGCGAAATAAAATAAACCTGACTAGCTGGTTTTAGGGAAAGAAAGAATTTAGTCCATTTATTATCATAATTTAGTATTAGATAATCAGTATCTTTTTGATTTTGAAAAATATGGGATTTTGCCAAGGCATAATTTTTGATAGTACCATGGCGATTTAGGTGGTTTCTATATAAATTAGTAATAATGGCTATTTTTGGCGCTTTGTACTTTAATATTGGTAATTCTAATGAGCAACTGGGCAATTCTAAAACTATTGGGTTATCAATCTTCAATTTATCTAAAAATGAAAGAACTGGATTGTCTGGTGTATTCCCGCCGGCAATAACATTATTATATTTTCCACGCAAAAGATGCGCAATCCAATTGGTGGTTGTGGTTTTTCCCCAACTGCCAGTTACTGCTATAACTGGATTTTTATTAAATCTAAAAAACAGACTCGTCTCATTTTCTATTAATTTATTTGCTTGATTAGCAATTTTAAGATAAGGATTATTTTTTATTGGCACACCTTGGTTTATAACGATAATATCATTATTTTTAAAATCAGTTTTATTATGTTTTCCCAATACTAACTTTATATTAGAAGAATATTTTTTTAATTTTCTTAATGATTTTTCTAAATCTTTTTTTGATTTTAAATCAGTAATAGTAAGCTTGGCTTTATGTTTTAAAAGCCATAAGCAAGTAGATACGCCTCCGCCTAATATTCCTAATCCTACTACTAACGCTTTTTTATTTTTGATAAATTCTTTAATTTGAATCATGGTTATAAATAT
>DASRPB010000024.1:0-3958 GCA_035646575.1 Minisyncoccota bacterium | reverse complement strand
AAAAATACATACTATGGATAAGGACTTTTAATTTGTGTGACATTAAAAAACTCGCAAAAATTGAATACAATGATAAACGCGGTTATGATCCAGAAAATGATTTAAAATTTGGGAAAATAAAAGAAATGAAAAAGGGAGGAAAGATAAAATGAAGAAAGAAAAAGAAATGACTGAATCAGAAAAAAAGAGATCCGGGTGTTACTTTAATCCCAAAGCAGAAATTCAGAGGAAAGAAATTATCAAAAATTTGAATAAGACTTCTGAAAATGAAAAATTAATGAGGTTTAAACGAAAAGAAAGGAGATAAAAAAATGATTATCCAGGATAAATTCTTATTTTTTGCTAAAAAATTGATAGAAAATGGAATTCCAGAAATTTCATGCCCAAATCCAAATTGTGGATATAGAATCTCTGGGTGGCTAGTTATGAAAATAAAAGGAATGCATACATGTTTTAACTGCGGAAATACTTTTAAAGTTTTTGGGTTAAAAAATAAAAAGAGGCGTAAAAGATGAAAGAAAAAAAGATTGAATGGAAAGAAATAGGTAGGTTAAAAAACGGAAAATTTGTGATATATCATATAAAAACAAAAATAATAAATGTTGAGAGTGATTATATGTATTCACGTATTCCAAATTCAGACGAGAGAGAAGAGATTCTAAAAATTATTAATAAGAATTTTAAAAAGGTTAAGAGGTGGCAAAAAGTTTTAGAATTAATTAGAAAGAAGTTATAAAAAAAGGCGACAGGGAATAAAAAGTACCTGTCGCCATTTTATTTATTTTTTTAATTTACGACCGCTATGAAATTTTTGATGAATTTCACGTAGTTTTTTACTAGTAACATGAGCATAGATTTGGGTAGCAGCAATACTCTTATGGCCTAGAAATTCCTGGAGTATTCTTAAATCTACTCCCTGATTTAAAAGATCAGTTGCAAAACTATGGCGCATCGAATGGGGAGTAATTGTTATTGGCACTCCTGACATAGCCACATATTTTTTCATATTCTTTTCAATTGAACGAGGAGTTAGCCTTCGAGATGTTCCTTTTCTGCTTCTATAATTAATAAATAGCGCTTTTTCATTATCATTTCGAGTCTTAAAATATTTAGATAACCACAATAGAGCTCTTTCAGAAAAATAAACAGTTCGTACTTTACTTCCTTTCCCAATAATTCCAACTTCTAATTCTTTTATTCCAGAATTTATTTTAATTTGATCCAGGTTTAATGAAACTAATTCTGCTATCCTCATGCCAGTAGAAAATAAAACTTCTAAAATAGCTCTGTCCCGTAACCCTTGTTTTTTAGAAATATCAGGGGCTGAAAATAATTTTTCTAATTGCTCTAAATTTAAAAAACTAACTTGTTTTTCATCTCTGTCCTTAGCTAATTTTATCTTCTCAGCTGGTAAAGATAAAATATCTCTATCAGTAAAATAATTCAAAAAGGACCTCAATGCTATTAAATAATAATTCTGAGTTGTTTTTTTAAGAGGTATTTTTGTTTTAGGAAGATACCGACGGGAAAGAAAAACTCGATATTTCCAAATATGATCAGTCGTTAATTCATGAGGTTTTAAATCCTCTAAATTATTTGATTTTAACCAATCTAAGAATTTTTTTAAAAATCTATTATAATTCTCCTGGGATTTAGAGGATAAACCCTTCTCAATATCTAACCAATCTAAAAAGTCAGATAAATGGTCGGGGAGTGGTTTTTGGTTCTTTTTCATGTTATTAACGTATTAAAGCATAATAAGCTATATTAGATGTTCGCTTAACTATAATTATGCGAACCTTATGATACCTTAATTATAGCTATTTAAAATAGCTTGTCAAGTATCCTCCCCCTAATTAAAGCATATGTAATTTAAACTAAAATATTATTATAGATATAAAAAATATTTAATGAATAAAAAATTTTAAAACCCTAACTATTGCTTCTAATGCTATTATAATAAACTGGCCAATTGCTTTGAAAAATGCCCATAAATGTTCTAATATCCCAGATATAGCAACATTATCTGTAAGATGAGTTATTTCATTAAAAAGCTTAGTAAAGATTTCTGATGCCTGTGCAATTAATTGATCTATATTCATAATTTTAATTAATGCTTTATAAGGCTTGTTTGAGTCTTTTAATACTTTCTTCTTTTCCTAAAACTTCAGCTATTTCAAATGGGCCTGGCGAAGCTTTTTTTCCTGACAAGGCAACTCTTAAAGGCCAAAGTAATTTACCTTTATTTCCTTCGTAATTTAAATCCTCATCTATAAAACTATAAAACTTTATTTGTAAATTAATTCTATTAAATTCACTTTCTTTAATTTTTTCTAATATATTTAAAGAATCTTGTAATGATTTTATTAATTCTGTATCGGTCATATCTTTCCATTTCAAAAGTTCTTTTGGATATTCAATCTTTTTTTTGAAAAAGAAATCAGATAAATCTATTAAATCACTTAATTTATTCATTCTTGGTAATTCTATATCAATAACCTTTTTTATATAATCGATATCATATTCTTTAATTATTTCAGGAGCAGATGAAAAATTTTTAATATAGTCTACTACCCTATCCATTAATTCTTCTGAAGACATTTTTTTAAGATATTGAGCATTAAACCAATCTAATCTTTTTATATTAAAAACAGCGCCTCCTTTTTGAACACGTTTTA
This sequence comes from Minisyncoccota bacterium, assembly GCA_035646575.1. GTDB lineage: Bacteria > Patescibacteriota > Minisyncoccia > UBA6257 > UBA6257 > DAOVIY01. The sequence goes on along the minus strand of DASRPB010000024.1, from coordinate 1,280 downwards.
AATCAAATTTATCAATTAATTCTTCTAAGCTTAATATTTCTTCATTCCCTATTGGGTGCCACCCTAAAAATGCTAAAAAATTAATTATGGCCTCAGGTAAATAGCCCATTTTTCTGTAATCAGTTAAAGCCATAGCACCGTGCCTTTTACTTAATTTAGACCTGTCAGGCCCTAAAATCATCGGTAAATGCGCATAATTGGGTCTAGGAAGCCCTAATGCTTCTTGGATAGCTATTTGCTTGGGTGTGTTGGAAATATGGTCTTCTCCTCGAATTACGTGCGTTATTTTCATTAAATAATCATCAATAACAACGGCAAAATTATATAAAGGCTCTTTTAAGCTTTTAGCTATCACAATATCACCTATCAAGCTTAAATCAAACTCTACTTCCCCTCGTATAATATCATCAAATTTGATTACCTTATTAGGCATTTTTATCCTTATAGTCGTTTGTTTGCCTTCTTTTAAGTAAGAATCTATTGTACTTTTTGATAAATCCCGGCATTTACCTGGATATTTAGGAGGAACACCGCGAGCAATCATTTCTTCTTTTTGCACTTCTATTTCTTCAAAAGAACAAAAACAATAATATGCTTTTTCTTCTTCTATCAACTGACGAAGATATTTTTCGTAAATTTCTAATCTTTCGCTTTGGCGATAAGGACCAAGAGATCCATTAATATCAGGACCTTCGTCACATTCCATGCCTAAAAATTTTAATCCTTCTAATACATTATCTTCATATTCTTTTTTTGATCTTTCTTTGTCAGTATCCTCTATTCTTAAAACAAACTTTCCACCTGCTTTACGGGCAAATAAATAATTAAATAAACCTGTTCTGGCTGTACCTAAATGAAATAGGCCAGTAGGACTAGGTGCTAATCTTACTCTCGGCCCGAACAATGATTGTGGAATTTTAGGATCATCCATGAAAATATATTATATATAGTATACTCTATACCCTATACAATTTGAAGTAGATGTTGCGCTATATCATACGCTGCTTTTGGTTTAGAAAATTCAAGAGCTGCTTGGCTCATTTTTTCTTTCTTTTTTTTATCAGAAACAATCTGAATAATTAAATCAGAAAATACATTTGGTTTTAAATTACCTTCTTCAATAACAACAGTTGCTTCATTTTTAGCATATTCATAAGCATTTCTTTTTTGATGACCGCGGCTTGCCCATGGTAAAGGTATAAGGATTGAAGGTTTTCCACTTGCAGCGATTTCAAAAATTAAACCACTTCCAGCACGCGCTATAATCAAATCACTAACAG
>DASRPB010000023.1:0-4233 GCA_035646575.1 Minisyncoccota bacterium | reverse complement strand
TAAATTATAATTTATTTTCTATTGAAGAAAATTTACAAACGAAGTTTGTTTTTCAAAGCGCGCGCTAATCTTCTAAAACGACCTTCCTTTAATTCTTTTTTCTTGATTATTAAACTTTTTAATTTATCTTTTAATCTATTTATAGTTTCTTCAATACTGCTTCCCTGTACTTTGCATATGATATCTTTTCCTGGAATTTGAAAATTAGCTTCAGCAAAAAAAATTTCTCCAGTTTCTTGTTTTGAAATAATCCTACCTATTGTTATTGTTAACAAAGATTCTTTACCATAACGTTGACCAACTTTTTCTAAATCTTTTAATTTCTCTTCCAATTCTTCTCTCTGCTGATTTAATAACTCAATATCTACTGGGATAATTTTTATATTCATAAATATTAATAGATTATTTACTTAAATCTTACCTAAAAAGAAGCTATAAAGCAAACCCCGCCCTTTCTCAGAAAGGACGGGGAACCATGAGTTCGCTAAGAACTATCTTCTCTTTTTAGCTTTTTTGATCGTTCTTTTAACTTTTTTTGTAGCTTTTCTCTTTCTTTTAGCAGGTTTTTTAACTTTCTTGACTCTCTTCTTGCCAACTTTCTTAACTCTCTTTATAGGCTTTTTAACTTTTGCTTTAACAACTTTCTTCTTGATAACTTTCTTAACTTTTTTCTTGGCAACTATTTTCTTAGCAACTTTTTTCTTAGCAACTTTTTTAATTTTTCTTTTAGCCATGTTTTTATTTATTTTAAACCAAGCAGCCGACCGACTTTAGAAAATGATAACAGCCTATCCATAAGTGGACACTGCTTGCACTTTTAATTAATTTTAAATTTTTAAAATTAATTTTGAATTAAATAATTAAATTTATTTAAAATTATAAATTCAAACTTAACTTCCTAATATAATTTTAACTCTTATAAAAACTATGTCAATAGTGGATAACAATAATTTCTTCTTTCAGTTTAATTTTAAATTTTTTATAAACTTTTTCTTTGCAAAGATTAATTAAATACAATACATCTTTTGTTTTTGCATTTTTAAAATTAATAATTACATTGGCATGAAAATTAGAAATCATTGCTCCGCCACATTTTTTTCCTTTTAAATTACATTTTTCAATAAACCAACCAATAGAAATTTTTCCTTTCTTAATAGTGGCTCCCTTCCTGTATTTATGCGGTATTTCTTTAGCAAAAATGTTTTTAAAAATACTTCCTGCTGAAGGGTATTTAAATATACCCGTGTCGTACTTATACTTCCAATAATTTCTAGATTTTTCCATTATCTTCGCTTTATTCCCTTTCTTAATAAAAAGTTCGACTTCCCAAATAACTTCTTTGTTTTTTTTAAAAATACTTTCTCTGTATTTAAACTTACAATCCTTTTGAGAATATATTTTTTCTTTGCATGTTTCTATATCTATAGTTTTAACTTTTTTTACAAAATTTCCAAAATGATAACCAAACCCACCTGCATTACAAAAAACTGCTCCGCCGATTGTTGCTGGAATTCCATTAGTCCATTCCAAACCTTCAAATCCTTTCTGCAACAATTCCATTAACATCATTCCTGCTCCAACAACAATTGTTTGTTTATTTATTTTTTTTATCTTATTATTTTCTATTTTTATTACTATCCCTTTATATTTTTTATCAGGAAATAAAATATTAGAGCCATTTCCTAAAATAAAAACAGGCAAAGAATTTTCTTTTGCCCAATGTAAAGTTTTTATTAATTTATCTTTTGAAGATACCTTTGTAAAATATTTCGTTTTTCCGTTAATACGAAAAGTATTGTAATTCTTTAAAGAAACGTCTTTTTTTATCCAACTAGGAGTTTTCATAATAAATGGGGCCTGGAAGGGTATACTCCTATACTATTTGTTATAAGTGAGTGCTCAGCTTCCAGAACCCCAATAAAGTTTAAACGCATTAAATCAACAAGTCAAGCAGGATAAAAAGAATTCCCGCTCTGTAAACAGAACGGGAATTCAACAAATAGTTGGGTCATCTTGATAAAAGAATAAATTCTTTTAGCGAGACGACAAACACCCACTTAATCCGTATTATACTCTATTTTACCTTAAAAATCAAGTGCTAATGCGTAGGAATCTCAAAAGGTATACGCCACGCTTTTAAAGCAATAATAACATCAAAAAATATACTTCTATTCTTAAGATAATAAAAGTCATATTTTAGCTTTTCTTGCGCATCCTCTACTGAAGAGCTATGTGGATAATTAATCTGTGCCCAACCAATTACTCCTGGCTTATTTAATAAACGAAACTGATAAAATGGAATTTCTTTCTTAAACAGGTCAACTAACTTCTTTTCTTCTGGTCTAGGGCCAACAAAAGAAACATCTCCTTTTATAATGTTTAAAACCTGAGGAATTTCATCTAAATGCAAAAATCTAAGAATTCTTCCAATTCGAGTCACACGAGGATCATTTTCTAATGTCCATGAAGGTCCAATCTTATCTGCCTTATCAAACATTGTCCTGAATTTATAGATATAAAACTTTTTATCTTTTGACCCAATACGTACTGATTTATGCAAAACAGGTCCATTTGAATCTAATATAATCAATAAAGCAATAATAGGCCAAAGTGGTAAAGAAACAATAAGCAATACAATGCCTCCAAAAATATCAGAAATTCTTTTTAATGTTCCATATAGTTCCCAATTCTTACTATAATAATTTTCTAAAAACCATGATGATGAAAGAAGATTAACTGGAATCTTCTGCAAAACAGATTCATAAAAATCAATAATATCAACTACTTTTAATTTGAGCCTAACGTCAGGAACATATGAAAGTAAAGAATCAAATAAATTAGAATCTATCACAAACAAATCAATGTCATTTTCTTCTAATTCTTTTGTTGTTTGATCTATTTCTTCAGGAGATAAAGTTTTAATTACATCATATCCAATCTGAGGATGTTTTTTCAAAAACATATTTATTTCACTAGCCTCTTTCGTCTTAGAAATAATTAAAACATTAATCCTAGGAATTTTTATAATACGGTTGAAAATAATTCTCCAAATTAGAAAAAGAACAAAAGAAAAAACAAGAGTTAAAAACAAAACCTTTTTTGGGGCAAAAGAAGGAACAAATAGATAAAAATAGATAACAGAGATAATAGCAACTAAACTAAATAATTTAAAAACCATCTCAAAGAACTTTTTCTTATTTGCTGCGTATCTTAATTCATAAAGATGACTTATAGAAAATAAAACAAGCCAAACCAAGAAAACAATAGAAAAAGGCAAAAAACACTGGGAAAACACCTCTTTATTAAAAGGAAAACCATGCCTTAATAATATTGCTAAGTACAAAGACAAATAGAAGACTAATAAGTCCCCTAATATTAAAAATGTAGATTTTATCTTATTTTGGAACATCTTTTTAAAATTATCTACTCAGCACAGCAACAAACAAATAAGCTTCATTTTCTATAATAACACAATTTAAACAAATTTTAATATTAAAAATACTGCTAATGCCGTATAAATACCTGCAATAATATCATCAATTACAATCCCCCATCCTCCATAGAGTCTTTCGCTTATATTAGCAGGATATATCTTTATAGCGTCAAACAAACCATAAATAAATAAAATGGAAATAAACATAATTATAGATAAATTTGTAAACCAAATTGTAGCTATTAATACACCAATTACTTCATCAATAATGATTTTTTTACAATCTTTTTTCTGAAAAAGTTTTTCTGCTTTCGTACTTAAAGGAACAGCTAAAACAATAAGAATTAAAGTAATTAAGATTTTATTAAAAAGAGGTAATGGATGGACTAAATACGCAACTACAATTCCAAAAGCCACCCCTACTGCTCCAGGAAAAATAGGGCTATAACCAAGTCCGAAACATGTTGTAAAAAATTTTACAAAAAAGTTGCTACTGTTTTTAAAATTCATTATTTATGCTCTTTTTTCTTTTTATAAAAGAAATGAAATAAACCAAATAGAAAACTAAAAACAAAATACCAAATATTCAAAGATAAATTAATAATAGCCCCACCTGCATAAGTTCTTATCGCATAAGTTAAAGAAACAAAAATAGAATTAACAAAACGTACTTTTTCTAACCATAAGCTATAAACAATATCTAAGACAATGAATAAAGAAAGTAAAACCGTAAATCTTAAATTAATTTTCAAAGCAAGCCATAGACTTAAAACTATTAAAATCAAGCTAATAAATAAAGC
>DASRPB010000022.1:0-10942 GCA_035646575.1 Minisyncoccota bacterium | reverse complement strand
TAGAAGGCCTGGTATGTATATTGGATCTACTGGAGTAGATGGTCTTCATCATCTTATTTGGGAAGTTGTAGACAATAGTATAGATGAAGCAATGGGTGGTTATGCTAAAAATATTAATGTAGAGATATTAAAGGAAAATAGAGTGGCTATAACAGATGATGGTAGAGGAATTCCTGTAGATATTCATAAAAAAACAAAAAAATCAGCATTGGAAACCGTAATGTGCACTTTACATGCCGGTGGAAAATTTGGAGGAACGTCTTATAAAGTAGCTGGTGGATTGCATGGAGTTGGGATTTCTGTAGTAAACGCTCTTTCAACATATTTACAGGCAGAGATTTGTCGTGATGGTATATTGTATAGCCAGGAATATAATAAAGGGAAACCAATAACAAAGTTAAAAAAAATAGGAAAATGCAATCAATCTGGAACAAAAATAATCTTTGAACCAGATCCAGAGATTTTTAAAGAAATTAAATTTGATACAAAAAAGATATTAGATCATTTAAGACAGCAAGCATATTTGACTTCTGGTACTACAATTAAATTTAGAGACGATAGAGAAGAAGCCCTTATTCCTTCTTATACTTTTTATTTTGAAAGTGGAATTATTACTTTGGTTAAATATCTAGCTAGGCATACTCGTTGTCTGACCAATAATGTTTTTTATGTTAAACAAGAAAAGGAAGAAATTTTAGTTGAGGTTGCATTGCTTTATACAGATGATTCTGAGGGCACAGAAAAAGCTTTTGCTAATAATATTCATACCCCAGAAGGAGGAATGCATTTAACTGGTTTTAGATCAGCATTAACTAGAACTTTAAATGATTATGCTAAAGAACAGGGAATATTTAAAAACGGAGATATTGGTTTTACAGGAGAAGACACTAGGGAAGGATTAGTGGTGGTAATCAGTGTAAAGTTGAGAGAACCGCAATTTGAAGGACAAACAAAAGCAAAATTAGGAAATCCAGAAGCTCGAACTGCTGTAGAACAAGTTGTAGGAGAAAATTTTAAAGAGTTTTTAGAAGCTAATAAAGAAGATGCTAAAAGAATTCTTGAGAAATCTTTATTAAGCGCAAGAGCTAGACAAGCTGCGAAAAAAGCTAGAGAGAATATTCTTAGAAAGGGAATTTTAGAAGGAATGACTTTACCTGGGAAATTGGCTGATTGTATTTCAAAAAATGCAGAAGATTCTGAATTGTTTATAGTTGAGGGCGATTCTGCCGGCGGTTCGAGCAAGATGGGAAGGAATAGAAATACACAAGCAATTCTTCCTTTAAAAGGTAAAATTTTGAATGTAGAAAAAAGTCGTTTTGATAGAATGATGACTTCAGAAGAAATAAAAGCTTTGATTGTGGCTTTAGGAACTGCAATAAGTGAAGATTTTAATATTGATAAGCTTCGTTATCATAAGGTTGTCATAATGACTGACGCAGATACGGATGGTGCTCATATTCGCAGTTTGCTTTTAACGTTATTTTTCCGTTACTTTAGACCAATTATTGATGCTGGTTATCTTTATATTGCCCAACCACCTTTGTATCGGATTCAAAAAGGCAAAGAATTTCATTATGCTTATACAGAGGCAGAGAAACAGAAAGTATTAGAAAAAATACAAGGCAAAATGATGGAAAAAAAGGAAGAACCTTCAAAATCAAAAGTACGAAAATTGAAATTAGTTGAAGAAGGAAAAAATGAAGCTACTTTAGCTGTAGAAAAAGAAGAATTTTCTGAAAGCACTCATGAAGAATTAATGAAGGGAATTTCTATTCAACGATACAAAGGGTTGGGAGAAATGAACCCAGATCAATTATGGGATACGACGATGGATCCTGAGAAAAGAGTTTTAAAGCAAGTCACCATTGAAGACGCAGAAGAGGCAGATAGATTATTTGATATTTTAATGGGTAAAGAAGTTTTACCGCGGAAAAAATTCATCCAGGCTTATGCCCAAAAAGTAAAGAATTTGGATGTATAAGATTGACTTTTTAAGCATTTTCAATTAGGATATAAAAACTATGTTAACTTTACGATTTCAAAGACAAGGCAAAAAAAGAGACTTTATTTTTCGGATTGTAGCCGTAGATTCTAAAATTGCCGTTAATAGCGGTAAATCAAAAGAAATTTTAGGATGGTGGGATCCACGAATAAATAAATTTGAATTAAAAAAAGAAAGAATTCTTTATTGGGTTAGCCAAGGTGCTCAACCTTCAGATTCTTGCTACAATCTTTTAGTACGAGCAAAAATTATTGAAGGTAAAAAGAGGCCTATTAGTATTAGAAAAAAGAAAGCAAAAGAAGTGAAGGGAGAAGGCGAAGTTTCAGGAAAGACAGAACAGGCATCAATAATTGAAGAGAAACCAGTTGAAGAAACAAAAGATGAAGTTAAGACAGAAGAGAAACCAGTTGAAATTAAATCAGAAGATAAGACTGAAGAAAAACCAGCCGAGATAAAGACTGAAGAGAAGGTTGAAGAAAAAGTTGAAGACAAAAAGGAAGAAGAAAAAGAGAACGTTGAAGTTAAAGAGGAAGTTAAAAAAGAACCGAAAACCGAAGAAGTAAAAGAGGAAATGGAGGAGGCTCCTAAAGAAGAAATGAAAGAGAAGCCCGAGGAAGATAAAAAAAAGGAAGCACCTGAAGAAAAAGCTGAGGAAGAAGTTATAAAAGATGACAAAGAGAGAGAAGAAAAATAATTATTTTAAGTTATCCACAATTTTACTTGACACAAGAGGATTTTATTTGTAGGATATATTGTAGAAAATAAAATTAAAACGGTGGGGATAGTTCTAAGGATTTTTTTATAGGATCCTGAAGAGTTTTAACCCCACCGTTTTTTTCTTTTCAGGATTCTATAAAAGGGTCTTTAAATTAAAAAAAATAAAAATGAAGCGTAAAAAGAAAGATATAAAGTTTTTTAAATCACGGTATTTTGTTATCTTTGTTGTTTTTTTAATTTTAGGATTGATTACAATTTGGTCAACTTGGTATTTTAGTGCAGAGATACAACAAGCTCGACAGTATAAAAAAGACGCAGAGATTTTAGATAAGAAAATTCAGGAGAAGGCAAAGGAATATGCAGCTGATACCTATGGTGGGGAAACACCAGAAGAAACATACGAAATGTTTTTACAAGCTTTAAAAATGGAAGATATTGATTTAGCGAGTAAGTATTTTATATTAGATAAGCAAGAAGAATATAAGCAATTTTTTACTGATATTAAAAATAATAATAAATGGGATGAAATGATTGAAGATTTATTTAATCCTGAAAATCAGAAAGGAGAAATGAAAGAAGATAATACCTATATTATTCGTGTGTATAATGTGGAAGATTATTTAATTGCTCAAGCTGTTTTAAAAACACCATTAAATCTTGTTGCAGCAGAAAAGGAGCCGCTTTCTAATATTTGGAAGATAATTGAATTTTAATAATTTTTTGATATTTAAACTTTTAAGCCCCACTGTATTTTTATGAAAAAAGGCCCCATTAGTTTTTTAATTATATGCCTGTTTTTTTTATCTAATTTTTCTGTTCTTGCTTATGATGCTAAAACTACTCATCCAAATTTAACAGAAATTACTGTTGATTTTTATAATAAACATTTTTCTAATCAAGTTTTGAATGAAACTGAAAAGCAACTGCTAATGCAAGGTAGCATTGATGAAGATAATGGCATCAGAAGTGTTAATCATTTTTATGATCCCGTCTTTAATAAAACTTGGCAGTTTGGCGGAGCAGAATATTTATTTCCGGCCTTAACTGCCAAAGAGTGGGCACAAAATCCTTTTGCTCAGGCTATTTATGATCCTGTTTATTCAGTTTTTATTGGTCCGATAGCTAAAAGCCCAGTTTTCTCCAAGACTAATTTTACTTGGCAGCAGGCTATTTATAAGTATGTAAAAGGAAATCGAGTTGAAGCTTTTAATATCCTTGGTAATATTTTACATTTGATACAGGATATGAGTGTGCCAGAGCACACAAGACAGAATGTTCATATATTTTTTATAGAAAATCTTAGTAGTCCTTATGAAGTATATTCAGCTAAAAGTAATAAAGATTTTTATGAATACACGCGAAAGAGTATAGAAAATTTGGAATCTATTAAAAAAGCTACACTTGACGAGTATTTTAATGAAATTGCTCTTTATTCTAATAATTATTTTTATAGCCCTAATACAATTTTAGATCAGAAATATTATTTACCTGAGCCTGCTTTTTATGAAGTACCTGAAATAAAAAACGGAAAGACATCTTTTTATGTATTAGGTAAAGATGAAAATCATAATATTTTTCATTTGGCCCTTATTTTAAAAAATGATATTGGATGGCGCTTAACTTCTGGTCCTACCGTCTATTCTTTAGAAGACGAGCAAGTTCTTCAGGATTATTGGCAGAGATTGTCTAAAAAAGCGGTTTTGAATGGTGCAGGTGTGATTGATTTATTTTTTCAAGAGGTAGAAAATGCAAAATCGAAACCTGATTTTATATCAAAAAATGAAAAAAACATATTAGCTGCTATGATTGGCGGCCTTTCTGGTTTCATTAATGATATATTTCAAAAAGATTCGGATTTTATAATAATTGATGATATTCCAGATTCTTCTGTAACTACTACAATAATTAAACCTTTTAATAATACAACTACTACTAAGCAAACTACGACCACTGTTAGACTACCTATAACAATCACTAAATTATCTACTACAACCACTAAACCTATTACTACGACAACGACCAGACTAACCACGACTACAACTACTCAGCCATTATCACAAATTAATATTTGTAATTTTATTACTACTCAAACAGCACATCGGAATAAAGTAATCATTAATGAAGTTGCTTGGGCTGGAACTCAAAATAGTGCTAATGATGAATGGATAGAATTAAAAAATATTTCGTCACAGGAAGTAGATATTTCTAATTGGCAATTAATAGATAAAAAAGAGCAAATTAAAATTGTTTTTGAAAAAGGAAGTAAAATTTCTGCTCAAGGCTTTTATCTTTTAGAAAGAACCGATGACTCTTCAGTTCCTTTTGTTCTTGCAGATGGTATTTATATAGGGATTCTTAACAATACTGACGAAGGGCTCCATTTATTTGATGATAATTGTCAGTTTCAGGATACGATTTTAGCCGATTTAGATTGGCCAGCTGGAGATAATTCTTCCAAGCGAACAATGGAAAGAAAAAATGATTTTTCTTGGCAAACCAGTTCTTCCATTAACGGAACTCCTAAAGCAGAAAACAGTAGTGGCTATATTGAATCCTCTGGTGTTAGTGAAAGTACTTCTACGTCTTCATCAAGCACATCATCTTCCTCTACTACAACCACTACCACCACTAGTATGACAACTATAACTACAACTACAACAACTTTACCTCCTATTGTTTATCCTAAGGTTTTAATAAATGAAATAAAAATAGCAGGTAGAGACGAAGATGCTAAAACAATAGTTTATGATGAGTTTATAGAATTTTTTAATCCGAATGAATTTGATGTGAATTTAACGGACTGGTACTTACAAAAGAAGACAAGCGAAAGTGGTGATTTTTCTTCTCTTGTCCCAAGTTTTTTATTTGATGGAAAAGTTATTAATTCTTTAGAATATTTTTTAATTGCTCATTCTTCAAGTACTTATGCTTCAATTGGAGATGTTTTAATTTCTAATTATTCTGTTACAGATAACAACACCATTATTTTAAAAAATCCTAATAGAGAAATTGTCGATAAAATAGGGCTTGGGGAGGTAAATGATTGTGAAATTAATTGCGCAATAAATCCTGAACCAGGTCAAAGTATTCAAAGGAAGTATGCAGATGGTAATTTCTTGGATACTAATAATAATGCTAATGATTTTGAAATTCAAAATTGTCCCAGCCCCAAAGATTTTTCTTCTGATGATTGTTTGGTTCCATTGACCACCACAACCACTGTCCTTCCGTCGCCGACAATACCATACATTACTGAATTTTTTTGGCATCCTTTTGAAAAAGATTCTTCTAAAATAGTAATTGACTTTAGAATTAATTCTTATCCTTTTATTCCTGCGACAAGCCATACAAATAATATTTTTACAGCAATGGCACTTTATCTTCATTCAGACCTTGATGATCCTTCAGTAAATTTTGGTATCCCAACAGATTATTTAGGAGATAAATATAATTGGGAATTAGATAGTGGTATTCCGGGTTTAATATTAAGTTATCCTACTTATGTTAGTGGAATTAGAAAAATAGGAAGTATAATATTTACTGCTGATGCAAATATGGCAGCTGGTTCTGCTGCGCCAAGAAAATTATCTTATAGAATTGATAAATTACCAAGCGATAATCATTTTATTATCGATGTTACAGGAACTACTAATGGTCAGAGTTTAAATTTTACTCCAGATCAATATATAACTATTGGGTATTATGGATATTCCAGTAGTCCATCGTCATATCTGAAATTAATTGCTTATGATGATGCCAAATTTTATTTCAATTCTTCAAATTACTATCACCAGCCAACTAATGTTTTAAATTTTGATGTTGAATGCGATAATGAAACTTGTAATAACCTTATTTTTTCATGGGCACCAGCTTCGGATGAAGATCTACAAGATTCTTTGAGTTATGATATTCATTATGTTTTTGCTAAGCAAGGAGATGATTCAAATAATAATGATTTAACGCGACAATCATGGGCGTGGTCTCAGTCCCAAAATGTTTTAGGAGAACCAATTTTTAATGCTCAAGAAAATAAATTTCAACTTCAAGTGTCTGTTGATGATATGTATTATATAAAAGCAAAAAGATTACTGGGTGTTTCTCTTGATGTATTTTTTGGTATTAAATCTCAAGATAGCGAGGGATTAAAATCAGAAATCCCTAAAATATTTTTTATAAACATTCCTCCAGTTGTTCCAGGAACAACAACCACCACAATTATTACTACCACGACTACGCAACCGCCAGATACTATAACGACCACTATCAATCCAACTGGAGAAATAATCTGTTCACACGATTCTTATAACTGTTCTGATTTTTCTACTCATGCCGAAGTCCAAGAAGTTTTTGAATTTTGTGGAGGAATGGGCAATGATATTCATCAACTTGATAGTGATGAAGATGGAATAGCATGCGAGAGTTTGTTATAAAAGATTTTATGGGAATTATTATTTATTTTTTAATTTATTGACATATATCATATATGATATATAATAAAGACAAAGGATACAAATTGAGATTTTATAATAATGCTAGAACAGGGGAAAAACCAGTTGAAAAATACTTAGAGAAATTAGATATAAAAGAACAGTCTAAAGTAGCAAAATTCATTGAATTTTTACGATTGAGCGCATGTTGCTTTAATCAGCCATTCATTAAACATATCAGAGGGAAAATGTGGGAATTAAAAGTGGATTTTTCTCACAATAAATATAGATTATTCTATTTTATTTTTATCAAGAAAACAATAATTATTCTTCATATCTTTAGGAAGAAAACAGCAAAAACACCTAAATTGGAAATATCAACAGCAGAAAAACGGCATCATGAAGTTTTAGAAAATAAACAAATTTATGAATAAAAAGAAAAAACAACAAAAAGCAACAGATTTTCAAGAATATCTTGCTAAAAAACTTAAGAATCCTGAGTTTAGAAAATATTATGAAGAGTATGACAAGCAATTGGGGATTGCCTATCAGATTTTATTATTGCGCAAGAAAAAGAGAATGTCTCAATTAGAATTAGCAAAGAAAATTGGAACAAAACAAAGCAATATTGCGAGAATGGAAGCTGGGGATCAAAATTTCAGTATTAATACACTTCAAAAGATTGCTCAAGCTTTTAACAAAGATTTAAAAGTATCTTTTGGAAAATAAACTGCTATAGTTTAGCCATCGGAATTGACTATTGACTATTAAATAATATCGTTTTATAATATTCTATCTTTACGATAGGGTATTTTTAGTTATTTGAAAAAGATACTTCCTAATACACACAAGGAAACCGGTTGTTATTTCTGTTAGTAGCTATTTTCCTGGTGCGTATTATAAATTTTATTAAGGGAGGTAAAATATGAAAAAATCAGTTAAGTATTTGCTTGATATTATCTTTAATGCTGCAATCATAATATCTTTATTTTTAATAGTTTTTGGATTTTTCTCTAAATTATTGCAAGGGAATGAAATTAGATTAATAATAATTTTATTATGTATACTGACTGTACAAGTGCTGAAGTCTGTTAGTGAAATGGATAAAAAGAAGGATAAAAATTAAAGATTTTTTGAAAGGAGGTGAAAAGAAATGATTAGGAGAGTAAAAGCAAAGTTAAGATGGATTAAGGAAGTAGAAAAAGTCCGAGATTTACAAAGTTGCCCTATGTATAAGCAGAGTTCTTGTAGTTTTCCAACAGAGTATAAATGTAGAAATATCATCTATGTAGAAAAAAACAGGGATTCTTATGTGCTTTGTTCTTATAGGGTTAGGGATTTGGGACTGGATAATTGTGTCGCTGAACAAGAAGCATTGATTTAATGGAGTAGAGAACCAATAGATGAAGAAGCACAAGAGATAGTAGATTTTTTGAAAAGGAGGCAAATGAAATGGGAAAATCAGAATTAGAAATGTCTATTTTCAAGGTAAAGATGAAATGTACATCTTGTGGAAAAGAAGTAAAGACAAAACTAATAAAGTTTGGAGATGCTTATATAGCAGTATGCCCTGTTTGTAAACAACTTGCATACAATACAAAGTTCAAGGATTCTAAATCAGAAGAAAAGCTCTTTAAGAAAGGATGTAAATGAAATGAGAAAAATTGATAATTGTTTATTATTCTTTCCTGAATTCTCAGAACCTATGCATTGTTCATTTCCAGGACAAGAAAAAAATGGAAAGATGAAAAATTTTGCTGGGAAACTGATTTACAAGGAAGTAAGAAAAAATTAAAAGAAAGAAAAAGGAGGTAAGAATCTATGAATAAGGCAATAGAAAAAAAAGAAGGAAAAGAAATAAAAGAACAGATTGCGAAACTCAATAAAGAGTATCCTTTGGTACCACACACTAATGCTGGTCGTCTTTTCTCAACAGTTCGGCGCATGAAGGCAGAGAAAGATATTGGTATTCCTATCAATTATCGTTCGGGTTTTGCTATTTCTGTAAAAACAGGTAAAGGTGCGAACGAAATGACTGAACAGGAATGGGAAAACTTCTATAAAGATTTGTCTGAAGAACTCAAGAAAGATTATCCAGAATTATATATCAGCTTATTTCCTGAAGGGAATGAAGTTATGCACGAAGGATTTTCTGCGCAAGAAGGGATGCCACTCGATGATTTTGTTTTATCAAAAATGAGCAAAGATGAAAAAGGATTTTGGGAAGATTTTTTTGCAGAAGTAGAACAAGTTATCGCTGAAAAAGAGGCAAGAGGCAAGGTTAGGCCTTTTGCGCCAACGGTGTTTTTAAAAGAAAAGTACGAAGAAGCCATTACTAAGTATGATGGTGGTAAATATTGCCCAGTCAAGCAGCTTGGAGGCATCTTCACTTTTTAGCAAAGGGATAATTAAAGAAATGATACAGTCAAGGCTCTCTTAAATTAATTTTAAGAGGGCCTTTATTATTTTAAATGAACTCCAACATCATCTAGCCATCTATCAACCTGCCGGCAGAATTTTACTATTTAGATTTGTATACAAAAAACAAAGGTGATCTTATAAAGATAATGATATTATTAAAAATAGAAATTGATATCTGTGTACTTTGTGGAAGGCCTACGGAGTATTCTAGAAATACACCAGTTATCAATCGAGAAGGTTGTGTAGAGGGATGTGGTCAAACTTGTAAGGCTTGCAGGAATACTTTCTAGTAGTTTGTACCAAGCTATTTTAAGTAGGGCATATATCATTCTATCTATTCCAGCTTTTTTTAATTTGAATTTTATATTTTGGTATAGTATTATAGAGCTATACCAATTTTGTTTATGGATATTTTAGATGATTTAAAATTTAGGGGATTGATAAACCAGGCAAGTAATCTAGATGGGTTGAGAAAAGAAATAAATAAAGGGAAGATATCTCTTTATTGTGGTTTTGATCCTACTGCTGATAGCTTACACATTGGGAATCTCGTGCCTATATTGACCCTCAAACGCTTACAAATTGCTGGACATCAGCCTATTGCTTTAGTAGGGGGTGGAACAGGTTTAATTGGCGATCCTAGTGGCAAGAAGGAAGAGAGAGTGCTTAATCCTGATGAAGTTGTGGAGAAATGGAGTAATGCATGCAAAACTCAATTAGAGCAATTTTTAGATTTTAAAAGCAAAGATAACCCTGCTTTGATGGCTAATAATTATGATTGGCTTGGTAAAATCAAAGCAATTGATTTTCTTAGAGATATTGGCAAATATTTTACAGTTTCGTATATGTTAGCCAAAGAATCAGTAAAAGCACGTTTGGAAAGCGGGATTTCTTTTACCGAATTTAATTATATGGTGCTTCAGGCATATGATTTTTTAAATTTGTTTGAAAAATATAATTGTAAATTACAAATTGGAGGAAGTGATCAATGGGGAAATATTACTGCTGGAATAGATTTAATAAAGAAGAAAGAAGGGGGAGAGGTTTATGGGCTAACTGTTCCTTTGGTATCTAAAGCTGATGGTACAAAATTTGGTAAAACAGAAACTGGAACAATTTGGTTAGATTCTAAAAAAACTACGCCATATCAGTTTTATCAATTTTGGATAAATGCAGATGATAAAGATGTAATTCAATATTTGAAATATTTTACATTTTTATCCAAAGAAGAAATTGAAAATTTAGAAAAAAAAGTTCAAAAAAATCCAGAAGAAAGAGAGTCTCAAAAAGTTTTAGCTAATAAAGTTACTTCTTTAGTGCATGGTGAAAAGATATCTGAATTTGCTGAAAAGATATCTCAAAAATTATTTTATAA
>DASRPB010000021.1:0-10068 GCA_035646575.1 Minisyncoccota bacterium | reverse complement strand
TAAAAAACGTTCAAAATAAAGGCCATGCTCCAATGGATCAACCGAAGTAATTCCTAAAACATATGCTATCAAACTTCCAGCTGCAGATCCCCTTGTATTAGTTAATATATTTTCTTCTTTGGTAAAACGAATAAAATCATGGATGATTAAAAAATAATCAGCAAAACCGGTTTTTTTAATAATCTCTAATTCATAATTAAATCTTTCTTTTGCTTCTTTGTTCTTTATGGAATAAATCTTTTTAAAATTCTGTAATGCTATCTTTTTTAAATATTGGAAACTATCTTCTCCTTTAAGTGTAGTAAAATGCGGTAAAATTATTTCTCCAAGATCTAATTCTAAATTACATCGATCAACTATCTTTTTAATATTTTCAAATAGTTCAGGATACTTAGAAAAATCTTTTTCAATTTCTTCTGGCGATTTAAAATATAAATCCATTTCTTTCATACTAAGACGATCTTGATTTTTAATATCAGTTCCTGTTTGAATTGCTAAAAGAACATCTTGAGCTTCTTTATCTTCTTTTTTGGTATAATGAACATCAGTTGTTATCACAGCAGGAATATTTAATTCTTTAGAAAGTTTTAACAATCCATCATTTATCTTTTTTTGATCTGGTAATTCTGGATGATGTTGTAATTCCAAATAAAAATTATCCTCTCCAAAAATTTCTTGATATTCCTGAGCTAATTGTGACGCTTTTTTATAATCATCTACTAAAAGAGCTGATGGAATTTCACCTTTTGCACATGCTGAAAGAGCAATTAATCCATCACTATGTTTTTTCAAAACTTCCTTATCAATTCGAGGCTTATAATAAAAACCTTCCAGTTCTGCAATGGTAACTAGTTTTAATAAATTGTAATAACCTGTTTTATTTTTTGCTAAAAGTACAAGATGATAAAATTTGGAATCTATCTTTGGAGTTTTGTCAGTAAGAGAATTAGGGGCTAAATAAACTTCGCAACCAATGATCGGTTTAATTCCCATCTTCTTAGCAAGAGAATAGAATTCTATTGCTCCATACATCACTCCATGGTCAGTTAACGCTAATGCATCTAAACCCATCTCCTTTGCCTGCTTTAAAAGCTGCTCTGGACGAGCCAAGCCATCTAATAAGGAATAATGGCTATGGACATGAAGATGAGTAAAATACATAATATATAAATATAAATCAAGTAGTTAAAACTAACAGTATTTTATCACAAGAAATAAGAAAGGCAAAATATGAATTTACAAACAGAAAAATATTATTGGAAAAAAGGTTATAAAACAATTATTGGATTAGACGAAGTTGGGAGGGGGCCACTTTGCGGTCCAGTAACAACTGCTGCGGTTATTATAAATTCAAAATTCCAAATCAAAGATAAAAACTTCAAAAAAATTTTAAAAAACGCAAAAGATTCTAAAAAATTATCAGAAAAACAAAGAGAAAAGATTTTTAAATTAATTCAAAAGTGTCCAGATATAAAATTTACTATTTCATCTGTTGGTCCAAAAACAATTGATAAAATAAATATATCAGAGGCTACTAAGAAGGCAATGAAAAATTGTTTAAACAAAATACTTCCTAATCGCAATTCCAAAAAAACTTTAATTTTAATTGATGGTAACAGAATCTTGGATAAAAATTTAAAAATTTCACAAAAAGCTATCGTGAAAGGAGATAATAAAATTTTTTCAATTGCTTTAGCTTCTATCATTGCTAAAGTAACACGAGATAGAAAAATGGAAAAATTATCTTTGCAATACCCTGAATACTATTTTCATCAACATAAAGGATATGGAACAAAACTACATAAAAAATTAATAAAAAAATACGGACCTTGTAAAATCCATAGACAAAGTTATCGCCCAATTAAAAAATGAATAAATTATTAATTATTCTTGGTCCTACTGCTTCAGGTAAATCTGACCTAGCTATTAAAATAGCCAAACTTTTTAATGGAGAAATTATTTCAGCAGATTCACGCCAAGTATATAAAGAAATGAATATCGGAACAGCTAAACCATCTAAAGGTAAAATCCGATACCATCTATTAGATATAATAGAACCTAACAAACGTTTCTCTGCAGCTCAATATAAAGAATTAGCTTGTAATGCTATAAAAGATATACAAAATAGGAATAAACTACCCATTCTATGCGGTGGTACTGGCCTTTATATCTCTTCAATTATTGAAGATTGGCAATTTCCAGAAGTTCCTCCCCAAGAAAAATTAAGAGAAGAATTAGAAAAAGAATCAATTGAACAACTTTTTAAAATTTATCAAAAATTAGATCCTGAAGGAGCAAAATCCATCGACAAAAAGAATAAAAGAAGATTAATCCGCGCAATTGAGGTCTGTAAAGCCAATAATAAACCTTTTTGGCAACAAAGAAAAAGTAGCAAATCCTCGTTTGATACTTTATTGATTGGTATAGAATTGCCAAAAAAAGAATTAAAAGAAAGAATTGCAAAAAGAATTAAAAAAATGATAAACATGGGTTTGGAAACTGAAATAAAAACATTGAAAGACAAGTATGGATGGATCCCTTCCCTTCAAACTATTGGATATCAAGAATGGAAAGAATATTTCAATAACAAACTTAATAAAAAAGAAGTTCAAGATTTAATTGAACTTCATACTATCCAATATAGCAAACGTCAAATGACGTGGTTTAAAAAAATGAAAGACGTACAATGGATTGAAAAACCAGAACAAGCTATAAAATTAACTGAGTTGTTCCTTAAATAGTTTTTCTAATGATTTTGGATCAGCTGCTCCACGTGTTTTTGCCATTGCTTGACCAACTAAAAATTGAAGCGCGTTTTCTTTTCCTTTTTTATAATCCTCAATTGTTTTAGGATTATTTTTTATTATTTCTAAAATAATGGGTTCTAATTTACCTTCATCACTAATTTTTTCCAATCCTTTTGATTTTATTATTTCTTCTGGCTCACCTCCTTTTTCTACCATCTCCGCCAAAACATCTTTACCAGCACGAGAAGATATTTTATCTTCAAATAAGAGAAGGATTAATTGAGAAAAACTTTGTGGTGTTATTTTAAGTTTTTCCCATACAACTAATTTCGATTCCATCAATCCCTTCAAATCACTCGCTAAATAATTAAAAGATAAATTAATAATCTTCTCTTTGTTTTTTACATCAATATCATTAAATTCTTTAATTACTTCTTCAAAAAAATTCATTAATCTCTCGTCTTGTATTAATAAATTGGCATCTCCTAAAGAAGCGCATAATTTCATAATCCTTTCCTTTTTCTTCCAAGGTAACTCGGGTATTTGTTTTTTCAACTCTTCTAAATTAAATAATCCGTCTGACTTACCTTCTGAATAGATATGCAATCGTGGCAAATCAGGCTCTGGGAAATAACGATAATCTTGAGCTTCTTCTTTCAATCGTTGAGAATAAGTAATTTCTTTCCCTGCATCCCATCCACGTGTTTCCTGAATTACTTTTTCTCCTTTTTCTAAAATTTCCTTTTGCCTTTGAATTTCAAAATCAATTGATTTTTCCACTGCCCGAAAAGAATTCAGATTCTTAATCTCTACTTTCGTCCCCAATTCCTCATCTTTACTCAATGATATATTCACTTCACAACGCATCTGACCTCTTTCCATATCTGCTTCTGAAATACCTAATGTCCTAAAAAGTAATTGAAGTCCCTGAGCAAATAACCTTGCTTCTTTTCCACTATGCATAACCGGTTCTGTCACTAATTCCATTAGTGGAACACCTGCCCGATTAAAATCAATTAAAGTTGACTTCCCATCTGCAGAATGAATTAACTTACCAGTATCTTCTTCTAAATGGACACGGGTAATTTTAATATTTCTTTTAGATTCTTCCAAATCATTACTTAAAAACAAAGACAATTCCCCGCCTTTGCATAAAGGCATATCATATTGGGATATCTGATAACCTTTTGGTAAATCAGGATAAAAATAATTTTTTCTATCAAATTTAGAATACTCAGGAATTTCTGAATTTAAAGATAAACCAACTATTATAACTTGCTCCAACGCTTTTTTATTAATAACAGGAAGTGTTCCTGGGTGAGCTAAACAAACTGGACAAATATTCGTATTAGCAATTTTTTCTTCTGGATTATTCAAACAGCCACAAAACATTTTAGTTTTGGTTTTTAATTCTGCATGCACTTCCAGGCCTATTGTTGGTTTAAATTCCATAAATTCTAATTATTTTAAGTATACATCAAAAAAAATATCTCGCCAATAAAAAAGCCCTAAATTACTTCAGAGCTTTTTATATATTCCTTAATATTTATCCCTTTATCTCTATTCCCATGCTCCTAGCTGTTCCTTCTACCATCTTCATAGCCGCTTCTACATCTGTTGTATTTAAATCAGGCATTTTTCTTTTAGCAATTTCTTCTACCTGTTTTTTAGTAATTTTTCCAACTTTTTGCTTTAAAGGATTACCAGCCCCTTTTTGTATTCCTGCTGCTTTACGCAATAAATCAGATGCTGGTGGTTGTTTAAATTTTAAATCAAAACTCCTGTCCAGATAAACTGTAATTTCTACAGGAATAATATCTCCTGCTTGTTCTTTTGTTTTTTCATTAAATCGTGTACAAAATTCCTGAATATTTAAACCATGCTGACCTAAAGCTGGCCCAACAGGAGGGGCAGGATTAGCCTGTCCAGCAGGAATCTGTAAAATTAATATTGTTTTTATTGCTTTTGCCATATTTAATTAAAATCTTTAATTTTTTTTAACTTGAAGAAAATCTAAATCTACGGGAGTATCTCTGCCGAACAGAGATACCAATACTTTAACTCTTCCTTTTTCGTGATCTATTTCATCGACTTTTCCTTGTTTATCTTTAAAAGGACCATCAGTAATAGTAACCAAATCTCCTTCTATAAAATCTATTTTGTATTTTGGTTCCTCATCTCCAGTCTTTTTTAGAATCTCTTTTATCTCTTCCTCTTCAACAGGACGGGGAGTTGTTCCTGCCCCAATAAAACCTGTAACCATTGGAGTATTTCTCACAACATACCAAGAATCATCAGTTACTATCATTTCAACAAAAACATATCCTGGATATATCTTTTCTTCTACAATAGCGCGTTTACTATGTTTTATTTTTACTTTTTTTTCTTTAGGTACTAAAACATTAAAAATCTTATCCTGCATTTCCAAAGATTCAACTCTTTGCCTCAAGCTCCGAGCTACGGCGTCTTCATATCCAGAATAAGTATGAATTACATACCAATTTCTTCCTAAATTTATCTGCTGTTTTGGCATAAATTAACAATTCTTACTTTATAATTGTACCAATCGATTTAAGTAATCCAAAATCAATAAGTCCAAGAACAATAGCAACAGCAAAAGAAAGACCAAGAACACCCAAAGTATATCGTATTGTTTCTTTACGAGTAGGCCAATTTACTTTCTTCAACTCTTGAATTGCTCCTCTAAAATATCTCTTTATATTTTCCATTTTTTTCTTTTTAAAAATGCCCTGAAGGGCACAATAGTAGTTTAACAAATAAACCCTTCAATTGTCAATCACAAACCTAAATCGTCTGCAATTGATTTCATCCCTTGTAAAACTAGACCAACAAATTCTTTTAAAGGAATATCTAAAAGAGATTCGCATTGTTTAATAATTTCTCGATTAGCACCTCTAGCAAATCCTTTCTCTTTAAAACGATTTAAAATATTATCAGTCATCACCTCTTCTATTTTTTTAGAAGGTAATACTAATGTAGATGCAACAATTAAACCAGTCAAAGGATCAGTGCAAAACAAAGCTTTAGCCATTTTTGTTTCAGGAGCAATACCATGCATTTCATTATGGGTTTTTACTGCTTCTACAATCTCTTCATCTATACCTTGCTCGTTCAAATATTCTGCCCCAATTAAAGAATGTTTTTCAAGATTATCTTTTGTCTCTTCATAATCAATATCATGAAGTAATCCTGCCAAACCCCACTTTTCTTCATCTTCTTTAAAATATTTAGCTAATTCTCTCATAGCTGCTTCACAAGCCAAACAATGCTTAATCAAATTAAGCGTTTTGACCTTATTATTTAACATCAATAAAGCTTCATTTTTATTCATAATAAATATCCATCTTTTAAATTTTTTCCAGATTTCATTGTTTCCTCTACATTTTCTAATTCTACACCTCCTTCATCCTCTTCTATCAATTCAAATTCTGATTTATAAGCATTGCATTCAGGACAAACCCACTCCTCGTCGAGCTCCATAAAATTAATTTCTTCTATTCTGTCATCATAAATATACCTGCAATTAAAACAACGATGTTTCATCTTACAAAAAATTAATTCTAAAAGTTATTATAAGATAGAAAAAAATAATGTCAATACCGCTTGACAAAATGAATATTCAGTGTAAAATAAATATATTCTAGGGTAGACTTACTTAATTGTGAGGAAATTGATTTTCTTGCACATTATAACGTCTACTTGTATCTACCCTAGAGTGATAAACTATCATTTGCAACTTGAAAAAATAAAAAGAAAGGAGATGAGAAAGAACCAAATGAAAGGATAGAAATTAATGATAAGGCATGTATTACTAAAACACCTAAAAAGCAGACAAGTTTCCGCTAAAATAACGATAAGAATATATAGAATGATAAAAAAGATTAAAAAAAGAAAAAAAAAGAAAAAAGGAGAGAAAAAATGAAACTTTCTGTAAAATGCTTCAATTACTTAACTAATAGAGGAAATGGTAAAAAATGTAAATTAGCATCGTTGATTAATGGCAGGCATCAAGATTGTCAATTTAAAACAAATGGCATGATAGAATCGTCTACTTTAAAAGTGAAAATAAGGTATATATGCGCATTAGCTACAAGATGTAAAGAATGGCATGATAATAACAAGCAAAATGAACATTACTCTAACGTAATTGAACCACAGATTGAAAAAATTTACGAAAATCTTGAAAAAAAAGAGCTGATTAAAGAATAAATTTTCTCCTTGAAAAAAGTAATTATCAAAAAAAGACCAGGGAACCTCCGATACTCGGATGGTTCCCTATTTTTTTTGATTTATCTAACTTATTTAATACCTAAAAGCTCAACTTCAAATACAAGAGTTGCATTTGAAGGAATTACACCAGGAATTCCGTTCTCTCCATAAGCAAGATCAGAAGGAATTATTAATTTACGTTTTTCCCCCACTTTCATTCCTAAAACTCCTAAATCCCATCCTTTTATAACCTGACTAGCTCCAAGATCAAAGTCAAAAGGAACTCCTCTCTCTAAGCTTGAATCAAACTTTGTTCCGTCTTCAAGGGTTCCAGTATAATGGACTGAGACGTTATCTCCATTTTTAGCTGCTATTCCTTCTCCTTCGCTTAATACTTCTATTTTTAATTCATTGCCTTGAGTTGTATTAGTCTGTTCATTATTATCTGAAATTGGTTCCATAATTTTGTTTGTATTAAAATTTTTACTCCAATTAATTAAAGCCCAAAGGAAAACAATAGCCAAAAGAACAATTAGTATTTTTTTCATAATAAATTTTGTTTATTTTTTAATATATCATTAATTAATCTTTTTTCAAAGTTTCTTATATTTTTCTTTGATTATATCGCGCAATATTTTTTCAACGTGCTTTATGCTTTTATCATCAATTACAGAAATTGGTATTACCTCCTTCCCTATTTTTTTTAACTCATTAAGTTTTTCTGTTATCTTTTTTTCATCTAATAAATCAGATTTGCTCAAAAAAACATATTCTGTTTTATCCAAAAGTTTTTTATTATAAGCGCCTAATTCATTTCTAATAATTTCATAATCTTTTGCTGGATCAGATGATTCTGAGGAAATAAAATGAAAAAGCGTTTTTGTTCTATCAATATGACGTAAGAATTTAATTCCAAGGCCTTTATTATCAGAAGCCCCTTCAATCAATCCAGGAACATCAGCCAATACTAATTCATAATAAACACCTAAATTTGGATCAAGTGTTGTAAAAGGATAATTAGCCACCTTGCTTTTGGCATTAGTTAGCTCGTTTAATAAACTGGATTTACCAACATTTGGCAAACCAACAAACCCAACATCAGCGATTAATTTAAGTTCGAGCCTTAATTCATATTCTTCACCAGATAAACCTTCTTGAAATTCAATTGGACTTGTATTAGTTGATGAACGAAATTTAAAATTACCTTTACCACCCCTACCACCTTTAACAATTAATAAGCGTTGTCCGATAGTAATAATCTCTAAATCTTCACAGGTTGATAAATTATGTACTAATGTACCGATTGGTACTTTTAAAATAATATCCTTTCCATCTTCTCCGTCATGAAACTGAGGCCTTCCATCTTGCCCGTTTTGCGCTAACACTTCCTTTTTACCACGAAACTGAGAAAGAGCGCTAATATCTGATACTCCTTCTAAATAGATACTGCCTCCTTTACCACCATTCCCCCCAGTAGGCCCAAGACTCATCATGACTTTATTAAAAGCTACGGCACCACGACCGCCATGACCAGCCTTTAATCTAATTTTTACATCGTCTATTAACATATTAATAATATTTAATTTCTATTCTACCAAAAAATCACCCATTTGGCGATTTCAGTATACTTCAATCTCCTAATAAAAACTCCGGATTAAATTAAGATTTTTTCATAATGATTTTGAATCCTTGCTTAAATTAACTATAATCCGAAATCATTAATTAAATTAAGTGCATTATACGTTTGTCGAATATACCCTGTCCCTATAACAATAACCGCTATTATAGCAAAAACTGTTAGCATTAAAGAAATTATTCCTATCATTCTAGATTTTTTATCTGGTTGCTTCAAATATTTAAAAGAATATACCAAACCAAATGGTGAGAGAAAAAAGCTCACAAAATATATGAGAGCTTGTTTTAAAATAGAAGTATCTTCTCGTCTAAATTTCAAAGAATATCCACAATTAAAACAAAAATTAGCAGTTTCAGAAACTTGTGCTTTACATTTTGGACATTGTTTTTGAATTATTGATTCCATATTTTTTTTATATATTTATTCTACCAAAAAATCGCCCCTTTAGCGATTTTGATGTACCTCAGTTTCTCAATAAAAAAAACAAAAAGCTAGAAACATTTAATAATTCCAGAGTCTGCTTGTATAATAAAATTCAATCTACATTAAAAGTTAATTATAGCTATAGGACTCAAGAATCTATAAGATAGTCTTACGCAAGACATCTGCTACTATCCTACAATCTTCTAATGCATCATGAAGCCCTCTTGATTTTGCCCCAAATTCTTTAAAGATTTCTTCTGAGCGCATACTGCCACTATATCCTTGTTTTAATAGATAAATGTAGGCAGCAGGCCAAATATCTAGAATATGATAATCATATAGCCCAAAGTCTAATCCAGCAGCTTCAATTATTTTTTTAAAATTTTTAATATCTGCATTTGCAACCCATGACCCTATAAGAATATCTGTACCAAATTTTTCAAAAACCTTTTGACCCACTTCTGCCTGACTTGGGGCACCTTTCAAGGTTTCCTGAGAAATACCAGAAGTTGCTTTAACCTTTCCATGAAGATCAGTCCAAACGTAAGAACTAAAACTATCTTTTTCTTGAAGTGTTTCTTTATCCAAAAGTACAGCTCCAATCTGAACTGGCTCTACCAAACCCTCAAAATCAATTATTAAAATGTCTCTTTTAAATTTCATCGGTTGTTTTATATTTTAGAAACAAAATGATAGTTAGTAAGGGGGTAAAAAAAGCAACGCCATATAGAACAAATCTGATATTTTCCCTAGCAAACTCGTTTCGTTTCTAGTCAAAAAGAAAACAATGCCTGGAGTAGTAAGAAATTGCACAATAAATAAACCAAGCACAATAATGTTTAAGAAAATTGCTAACTTTCTTAGCATAAGCTTATTTATATTTATTCTTTCTTATTCTACCAAAAAATCGCCTCTTTGGCGATTTCAATAAATCTCGGTTTCTCGATAAAAAAACAGATAGTTGCGGGACTAGGATTCGGACCTAGATCGGCTGGATCAAAACCAGCTGTCCTACCATTAGACGATCCCGCA
>DASRPB010000020.1:0-2233 GCA_035646575.1 Minisyncoccota bacterium | reverse complement strand
ATTAAAAACTCTCCCCCTTCTTTTTGAATAGACATTATACGAGAAGAAAGGTAAGAATTACCAAAAAACAAAGAGAGCAAAAATAAACCAATTGCTACCTTTAATAAAGACGGGGATATCAACAATTGTTTCTTTCCTAATTCCTTTTCCCAATTTCTGACTCTCTTTATCCCTTTATTAAGTTGTATTTTCCAAGTAAAAATGGTAATTTAAAATCAAATGTTAATAAAAAAGCCTTTTTAAAGGCCTTATAGTAATTCTAACAAAACTATTTCAAAAGTCAACTCTGTAATAGAAATTTTACAAACATTTTAAAAATAAAACATTAAATTGCTAAAAGCATTAACATTCTCAATACAGAATCAGCCTGATTATAAATTTTTCGTTTACTTTATTTTTATTGAGATGAGTCAAATAATTTTTGTGTGGCACAATTAGTCATCTGAGTTCCAGAAATTATAGGAACTGCTCCAGAAAAATCAAAGTTACGTAAATAAACAACTGTTTTATTAGTTGGCATAAATACGCCCTTGATAACACCAAAAGGCACCTCGCTACTTAACCATATCTCTGTTTCATAAGCATCAATAAATTTTGCCACTTGAATAGTCTTATTAGTCTCAGTTGTAAAAGTCCCATAAGTATATTCATTCATCGAGCTATATTTATCAGGAGTCACAATAGTCGGCAAATATGCTTTAAGCGTAGGAAATAATGTTTCCAGCAAAAGCGCATTAATACAAGTAACTTCTTTTCCCTTTTTTGCCCCGTTAGCTATTTTTATAATTTCATCTGTACTATACTCATACCACACTTGAATAACAGAGCCTCCGCTATCGAAAACATTAGGATCTGTTTCTACTCCATATGCCCGAACCCCTTCTATAGTCTTTTCTCCGAGGTAGATGGATCTCTGTAAACTCTTATTACCTTCTTCATCTATAATTACCAATTCAGACCAAGCACCTTTTTGAGGTTTTAAAAATCCTGTATAAATACTTGTTTCCCAGCCACCATAAGTAAGATCGACTTTATTCTTTTTGTTAGATAAAATGAGTATAAGCACTAAGGCGGCTAAAAGTATCACCGCAAGAATAATGATTAATTTCTTATATTTTTGGTTCATTTTCGTTTTTATATTAAATTATTAAATTATGATAATCCTTCAATTATATTTTACCATTATCATTAATTTTGTCAAAACATATTATGCTATTTAATAAACAAAAAAAATTAGGTCAAGTTTTTCTTAAAGACCAAGCAATAATCAAAAAAATCATCCAAGCAGGAAAAATAAAGGAAAAAGACCAAATATTAGAAATCGGCCCGGGAAAAGGTGTTTTAACTCAGGAGCTTTTGAAAACTAATGCTGAAATAATCGCTGTTGAAAAAGACGAAGAATTAGTAAAATTTCTTGAAAATCTTTTTAGAGGTGAGCAAAATCTGAAAATTATTCACGCAGATATTAGAGATTTCTTGATTTCAAATTCTAAATTCCAAATTCTACATTCTAATTATAAGGTAATCGGTAATATCCCTTATTATCTCACCTCTCACTTAATTCAAATCTTATTAGAACAACAAAACCAGCCAAAAGATATTATTTTAATGATCCAAAAAGAAGTCGCTCAGAGGATAATAAGCCAACCTCCACAAATGAATCTTTTGGCTGTTTCTGTCCAATTTTATGCCAAACCAGAAATTATTTGTCATGTTTCTAAAACTGCTTTTACCCCAATCCCTAAAGTTGATTCAGCAATTATCAAATTAACTCCCTATCCTGCCGTTGCAAAAAGTAATACGGCGCGACAATCTTTTTTCAAAATCGTAAAATCTGGATTTAAACAACCAAGAAAATTACTCTTAAATAATCTTTCTGTTAATCTTAAAATTGAAAAAGAAATTATTAAAAAAGCCTTTAAGCAATTAAACATCCCTTTGCAAACGCGGGCTCAAAATTTATCCATAAAACAATGGATTTCTTTATCTTTATTATTAATAAAAAATAATGTATAATTGTAGTAAATAAAATATTATAAGAAGTTATTATACAAAAAATATTATGAAAACAAAAAATATATTAAAAATCGGAGTTTTAAGTATTATCCTTCTGTCTTTATTAATAAGCCCTATTTTAAAATTAGTCCCTCAAAAAGCTATAGCTGAAGAAGTCTGTAAATCTACTAATCCAGCATATGAGGCATCTTGTAAAGAAAAATGTGCTACAGGGGAT
>DASRPB010000019.1:0-3584 GCA_035646575.1 Minisyncoccota bacterium | reverse complement strand
AAATAAAATCTTTGATACTGAATTCTTTATCAAGACTAACTCCTACTTCTCTTTCAACCCATCTCTTTCCATTAACTATTCTTTCTGAAATTTCTTCTATCTTTTCAAGAATAAGTTCTTTTTTTCCGAAAAGAAAGATTTGAATTTTAGGAGTGTTCGTGTGATTATAACGATCTGGTTTATCAGTTGGAACTGGAAAAGAAAGCGTCAAATCAAGCCATCGAAAACAATTATAACGTAAAGAACGCCTAAGAGTTGCTAAAACATCTTTATATTCTATATGTTCTAAATCCTTATAAAAAAAAATAGGTTGTGAGCAAACAAGTTTATTTGTGCGTTTTGTAATCTCTTTTTCAATATTTTTCTTTTCAATATACAGCTCTTTAAGCTCAACTTCTATCTTTCTTATCATCTCTTCCTCCTTTATAACCTTGCCTGCCATTATTGCGTCAGGACTTATCGGTTTTTTTCAAATAACATATTGATTGTCTTTATCATAGTATATTAATAGCATACAGTCAAGTATATAAATTGGCAGCCATGCTGCCAATTTAAAGATTTAAAATTTGATCTTTTTTCTTAATCCTCTGTTTGATGTCTAACAATAAAATGATATTTTGCCGCTTCTATAGCAACTAGTTCTATTACTCCCATGCTAAAGATAATTAACCAATCATTGATTCCTAATGGTACTGTCTTTAAGAGTGTTTGGAGTATAGGTACATAAACAGCGCCTACTAGCATTATTATCCCTACAACTACTGCTACTAACAAGAGTTTATTAGAAAATGGGTTAATATGCCATAAGTTTTTACGCAAACTTTTACATGAAAAAGTATAAAAAATTGAATCAATTGAAAGACAAGCAAAAACCATTGTTCTGATATATGTAATATCAAAACCTTGTTTCCATAACCAGAAGAATAATCCCAAAAGCATTAAGTCAGTAACTACTCCAATTATCACAATTATGAATTTCATTTCTTTCGTTAATAGATGGACATTATGCCCTTGTGCTTTTTGTTCCATTATCCCATCTTCTTTTGGTTCAAATGCCAAAGCAACATCAGGCAAACCATCTTCAATTAAATTAACCCATAATATTTGGACTGCAATTATTGGCAGAGGAGCTCCAACAAAAATACTAGCTCCTACTAAAATTACTTCTGAAAAACTATCTGAAAGTAAATATGTAATAACCTTCCTAATATTATCAATAATAACTCTTCCCTCTTCTACGGCTTTAACAATAATAGAAAAACTATCATTTAATAAAATCAAATCCGAACTTTCTTTTGCCACAGCTGTTCCTGAACCTAAAGCTATTCCAATATCAGCTCTTTTCAAAGCTGGCGCGTCATTTATTCCATCTCCGGTCATCGCCACAACTTCTCCTCTATCCTGCCAAGCATTAATAATTCTCATCTTATGTTTAGGTTCTACCCTAGAATAAATCTTTATTTTATCCAGAATTTCTTCAAATTCTTTATCAGAAAGTTTATCTAAATCCATCCCTTCTAACATATTCTCATCTGCTATTTCAAAACCTAATTCCTCTGCAACAGCCTTAGCTGTTAATTTATGGTCACCAGTGACTATAATAGGTCTCATACCAGCTTTTCTACAAATTTCCATAGCTTGCTTCACTTCTTTACGAATTGGATCACTTAAAGCAATAAAACCTGTAAAAATAAAATCATGACAAAGAGCTTCTAACCCCTTAATTTCATAAGTTATATTCTCGCTTTTTTCAACAATTCTGTATCCTGTAGCAAGGACACGTTGACCTTTACTAGTTAATTTTTTTAATTCTTCTTCCAATTTTCTTTTTTCTTTATCAGTCAAATCACTTCTTTCAAAAATTCTTTCTGGAGCGCCTAGAATATATAAACGCATTTCCCCCGATTCCTTATAAAAAGCAGCTGCAAATTTATTTATTGGATTAAAAGGAATTTCAGATATTTTATCTTCCTCCATCTTTTTCTTTATATTAAGCAATCCATTTTCAATTCCAGCTTCTAATAAAGCCCTGTCAGTAGGTCTTCCTCTTAAAATCCATTTTTCTATAATATCATCAGGATTTTCAACAAACGCTTCTGACGCTAAAACAGCTGATTTGAGAACCAAAGATTTATCTCCAATTATCTCACTAACTTTCATTTTTCCTTTTGTTAAAGTACCTGTTTTATCAGTACATATTATACTGGTATTCCCCAATGTTTCTGCAGAAGCTAATTTTCGTATTAATCCTTTCTTTTTCAACACTTTCTGCATTCCTAAAGCTAAAATTATTGTTATTGCCACAGGCAATCCTTCAGGAATAGCAGAAACAGCCACAGCAACAGAAGTAGTAAACATTTCTACAAATTCTTTTCCTTTTATTAATCCTTCAAAAAAAATAAGGACACAAACAAAAGTAATGCCTATTCCTATTAAAGTTGAAAAATTTGCTAATTTCTTTTGATATGGAGTTTTCCTTTCTGGGGCTTCTTTTACCATTTTAGCAATCTTTCCAATCTCTGTGTGTGAACCAATATTTACAACAACAACCTTACCTTTTCCAGCTTCTACAACACTGCCCATATAAACCATATTATCTCTATCTATCAAATGCACTTTTCCAGGTAACGATATTGAAACCTTTGTTGTTGGAAACCATTCACCAGTCAAAACCATTTCATTAATTTTCAAATCCTGCGATTCAATAATTCTTGCATCAGCAGGAATTTTATCTCCAGGATTTAGAATAACAATATCTCCAGAAACTAATTCTTCAGAATTAATAATCTTCAAATTTCCATTTCTTAAAACCTCAACTTCATACTTAACTACTTTTTTCAATTCTTTTAAAGCATTTGAGGTTCTATTTTCCTGAATAAACCCAACAGTTGTATCCATAGCTACTGCAGCCCAAATAACAATAGTATCAGCATATTCTCTTAAAAATAAAGTGACAATTCCTGCGGCTATTAGAATATAAACAAAGGGGCTATGAAACTGCTCCAAATATATTTTTAATTTTGATAACGGCCTTTCTTCAGGAAGCTTGTTTTTACCAAATTCTTTTTGACGAATTTTTACTTCTTCATCAGATAAACCTTGCTTAAGATTTGAATTTAATACTTGTAATGCTTCCCGCCAAGAAAGATTGTGCCACATTCTATTCATTAATATTATTTTACTATGCTTTCACTATCTTCACAATCATCCTTGCTCTCTTAGTCTTTATTTCTTATACTAAATACAATGTATAAACCTCAAGACCATTATTTCAAAAAAGCAAAAAAAGAAGGCTATCCAGCCCGTTCTGTTTATAAACTACAAGAAATTGATGAAAAATTTCATATTTTCAAACCAGGAGATTTAGTTTTAGACCTTGGTTGCTCCCCTGGTTCTTGGCTTCTATATATTGAAAAAGTTATCAGTTCAGATGGAAAAGTAATAGGGATAGATTTAAAACCAATTACTGTTCCTAGTTCAGCCATTTTCATCCAAGAAAACATTTTTGAATTAAAAGCTGAACAAATTCAAGATATACTTCAGAAAAACAATCTTCCAAGTAAATTTGATGTTATTGTTTCAGA
>DASRPB010000018.1:0-33087 GCA_035646575.1 Minisyncoccota bacterium | reverse complement strand
TGGGCATGAAAATGAAGTTCCTGCGCATATTTTAGAAGTTTTTAATAAAAATAAGTGGCCATATTTAATTATGGATGTAGCAATGGAATTAGAGACTGTCGGTTTTTCTGCAGAAGAAAGAGTATCATTTGGTCTTCCTGAGCAATCAGAATTGGATTTATTAATCAAACTCGCTTATGATTTATTAGGATTAATTACTTTTTTGACAACTGGGGAAGATGAAACTAGGGCATGGACTTTAAGAAAGGGCCTTAAAGCTCCTCAAGCTGGAGGGGTTATCCATAGTGATTTTGCTGATAAATTTATTAAAGCTGAAATTATTGATTGGAAAAAATTAATAGAATCAGGTAATTGGAGTGCTGCTAGACAGAATGGCTGGATTCGATTAGAAGGTAAAGAGTATGAGGTGCAGGATGGAGATGTTATAATATTTAAACACGGAGGATGAAAAAGAAATTTATTTTTCAAGGAAAAGTACAAAGTGTGGGATTCCGTTATGCAACGAAGATGTTAGCTGAAAAATATAATTTAGCTGGTTGGGTAGAAAACAATAATGATGGAAGTGTTACTTTAGTGATAGAAGGGCTAGAAGAAAACATGGAAAGTTTAATAAATAATTTAAAAGATTATTTTAAGAATAATATCGAAAGCATAGAAGAAAGTATAGAAAAAGACGATGGGTTAATTGGTTTTGAAATAAAATGATTTTTATTAAACACAAAGAGGATAAAGGAGGTTTATTTGCTTGGACTAAGCATTCAGAAGCAAAAATGCATCAATATATGCTTTCCGAAAGCAGAGTAAAGCGGGTAATAAGAAATCCTCAGAGAGTAGAAGAAGGTATTGCTCCAAAAACCCTAGCTTCAATGCAAAAAGCTGGTTCTAAGAAGCATCCTTATGAGATTTGGGTAATGTATCAACTTGTTAGTAAACAAGGTCATAGAATAAAGGTTATTAGTGCATGGAAATATCCTGGAATAACTAAACCAGGGGATCCTATTCCTATTCCTCCAGATATCTTTGAAGAAATATTTCAACAATTAAAAGCATAAATATGGGAAAAGAAAAATTTGAAGATTTAATAAGTGAGGCTTTAAAAAAACTTCCTTATAGGTTTTTAAATAAATTAAAAAACGTTGCTATTATAGTGCAGAATAAACCAAGTGAATTTCAGAAACAACAATTAGGTTATTCTTCTGGTGGTTGTATTTTAGGTTTGTATGAAGGAGTTCCTCAAATTAAAAGACAGAATTACAATATAGCAGCGCCAGATAAAATAACTTTGTTTCAAAAAAATATTGAAAATGCAGCAGGTGGTGATGAGGAAAAGATACAGGAAATTGTTCAAGGAACAGTTTGGCATGAAATAGCTCATCATTTTGGTATGAATGAAGAGGAAATTCAAAAAAGAGTTGAAAACAAAAAACCATTTTCTGGAAAAGAAACAATTACTTTTGATCAATTTCAACAGTTGGATTTGCGTTCTGCTAAAATTTTAAAGGCAGAAAAAATAGAAGGAGCAGATAAACTTCTTCTTTTAGATATTGATTTAGGTGAAGAAAAAAGACAATTAGTTGCTGGTATTGCTCAGGATTATTCTCCAGATGAATTAGTAGGCAAAACAATTATTATAATAGCTAATTTAGAGCCTAGGGAAATAAAAGGTTATGTAAGCCAAGGTATGCTTTTAGCAGTTGATTCTCATGAGGGAGCTGTTCTATTAGTCCCAGAAGGAGAAGTATCACCTGGAAGTAAAGTAAAATAAAGAAATATGAAGAAACTATATGTTATCAATAACTCAGGTCAAAAAGAACCATTTTCATGGAAAAAGATTTGTATTAGCGCTGAACGAGTTGGCGCTTCAAAAGAATTAGCAAGACAAATTGCTACTGTTATTGAGAGGGAGGCATATCCAGGAATTACCACAAAAGAAATTTTTCAACGGGTTGAACAAATTTTATCAAAGAAATATCCTCGTGGCAGAATTCGTTTTAGATTAAAGGAGGCGATTAGGCGCTTAGGTCCAAGCGGCTTTCCATTTGAAAAATATGTGGGAGGGATTTTAAGACAACTTGGTTTTTCTATTAAACTTAATCAACATATTAAAGGACAATATGTTGATCATGAAATTGATTTTGTAGCAAAAGAGAAGGAATACTGTTTAATTGGAGAATGTAAATACCATGGTTTGCCAGGAGGGAGAGTTGATTTAAAAGTTGGTTTAATTCATAATTCACGTTGTTTGGATTTAATATCTGGAGATGCTTGCAAAAAGATTAAATCAAAAAAACTAAAAATTCGACCAATTATTGTAACAAATACTAAATTTACAAGTGAAATAATTAAATATGCTGAGGGAGTTGGGATAGATTTATTAGGATGGAAATATCCAGAGTTAACGGGATTGGAGTATATTATTGAATCAGAAAAATTCTATCCGATTACTATTCTTCCGTCTTTAACCAATGATTTATTAGAAATATTTGGTCAGAAAAAATTAATGTTGGTTCAAGATGTATTAAAGATAGATGTATCAAAATTTTCAAAAAAGATAAATATTCCTGAAAAAAAGATCTCTGCCATTAAGAGAGAGGCAGAGATATTATTGTTAGAAAAGTGATAAAAAAAATGCTACTGACCGTTGAAACTAAATAGCAAGCTATTCAATCTCTCTAGACAGTAGCACTATCATTATAGCAAAGATTTAAGTCTTGTCAAGTCAAATTGTGGATAATTAAAATTAATATAATTTATAATAATTATGAAAAAAAAATATATTTTGTGGTTCAAAGAAATAGGGATTAAAGATGTTCCTATTGTGGGAGGAAAAAATGCTTCTTTAGGAGAAATGTATTGTCATTTAACAAAATTAGGAATAAATATTCCTAATGGTTTTGCTATTTCTGCTCAATCATATTTTTATTTCTTAGAAAAAGGAAAAATAAAAAAGAAAATTGAAGAAATTTTATCTAAATTTAATCCAAAAAGCATTAAGAGTCTTCAACAAACGGGAAAAGAAATAAGAAAATTAATTTTAGATACGCCGTTACCTGAAGATTTGGAAAAAGATATTATTAAAAATTATCAGAAACTTTGTAATCTATATAAAGAAAATGATTTAGATGTAGCAGTTCGTTCTTCGGCTACTGCAGAAGATCTTCCTTCTGCAAGTTTTGCAGGTCAACATGAAACATATCTTAATGTGAGAGGAGAAAAAGAATTACTAAAAGCCGTTAAGAAAAGCTACTCCTCATTATTTATGGATAGAGCGATAATGTATCGTGAAGAAAAAGGATTTAAACATATGGATATAGGTCTTTCTACTGGAGTTCAAAGAATGGTACGTTCAGATTTAGCATCTTCTGGGATTATGTTTACCTTGGATACAGAAACAGGGTTTTCTAATGTAGTTTTAATTAATTCTATTTTTGGAATAGGGGAGATGATAGTAAAAGGGTTAATTACTCCTGACGAATTTTATGTTTTTAAACCCACGCTTAAACAGGGATATAAAGCGATTATTAGAAAAGACTTAGGAAGAAAAACAAAGAAATATGTTTACAATAAAAAAAATGGTCTTAAAGAAGTTGTTGTTTCTGCAAAAGATCAATTAAGATTTTCACTTACTGATGATGAAATTCTTAGATTGGCAAAATGGGCACTTGTTATAGAGGAACATTATTCAAAAATTCAAAAAAAATGGACGCCTCAGGATATAGAATGGGCAAAGGATGGAAAAACAGGTGAATTATTTATTGTTCAATCAAGGCCAGAAACCGTTCATTCAATTGAGACAAACATTTATCAAGAATATAAAATTAAAACAACTAAAAAACCAATTCTGAATGGTATTGCCATTGGAAGTAAAATTGGTATTGGGAAGGTTCATATTATAAAAAGCGCTGCAAAACTTTCTGAATTTAAAAATGGGGAGGTTCTGGTGACTAAGATGACTGATCCTGATTGGACCTCAGTATTTTCAATGGCTTCGGCGATTATTACTGATGAAGGGAGTAAGACTTGCCACGCGGCAATTATTTCCAGAGAGTTAGGGGTACCTTGTATTGTAGGAACGAGAAATGCCACAAAAATTCTTAAAGATGGACAAGAGGTGACTGTAGATTGTACTCGAGGCCTTGATGGAAAGATTTTTGATGGAAAAGTTTCTTTTAAAATTAAAGAATATAATTTTAAGAAATTTCCAAAGATTAAGACCAAAATTATGATTAATATTGGAGCTCCTGAAATAGCTTTTTCAACATCATTTCTTCCAAATGATGGAGTAGGTTTAGCTAGAGAAGAATTTATCATCGCTGAGAAAATTAGGATTCATCCATTAGCGCTTTACCATTACAAAAAACTTAAATCAAAAGAACTTATCAAAAAGATTGATGAGATGACTGTAGAACATAAAGATAAGAAAGAGTATTTTATAAAGGAATTAGCAGAAGGAATTGCACAGATAGCTGCCGCTTTTTATCCCAAAGAAGTAATTGTAAGGTTTTCTGATTTTAAAACTAATGAATATCGCAATCTGATTGGAGGAGAACTTTTTGAACAAGAAGATGAAGCTAATCCAATGCTTGGATTTAGAGGAGCATGTCGTTATATTGATCCACAATTTAAGCCAGCCTTTTTAATGGAATGCGAAGCCATAAAAAGAGCAAAGAAGGTTTTTGGATTAAAAAATATCACTATAATGGTTCCTTTTTGCCGTACTATAAAAGAGGCAAAGGAAGTAAAAGCCTTAATTAAAAAATCAGGATTATTAGATGGAGGAAAATCAACAAAGCTTTATGTTATGTGTGAGATTCCTTCAAATGTAGTATTAATAAATGAATTTTTAGATATTTTTGATGGGATGAGTATAGGAAGTAATGATTTAACACAATTAACATTAGGAATAGATAGAGATAATGCGGTTATACAAAAAATAGCTGATGAAAGAAATGAAGCTGTTAAAAAAATGATTGCAGAAGTAATTAAAGTTTGTAGGAAGAGGAAAAAATATGTGGGAATCTGCGGTCAAGCTCCATCGGATTTTCCAGAATTCGCAGAATTTTTGGCAAAAGAGGGAATAGAAAGCATGTCTTTAAATCCAGATACAGTAATAAAGACAATTTTAGATATTGGTAAAAATGAAAATAAATAATGTCTTTCTTAAAATAATTCTTGATTCTCGAGGGCAAGAAACTTTAAGGGCTACAATGAAAAGTGGTGGTATTGAAGTTAGTTCTAGTATCCCTAATGGAAAGAGCAGGAGTGACAGTGAGGCTTATATATTAGAACCACATTCAGCTATTAGAAAATTTGAGATAATTAAAGATAAAATTATAGATATTGAATTTTCTAGTCTAAAAGATTTTGATAATTATTTATTAAGGTTGGATGGGACAGAAAACAAAAGTAATCTTGGCGGAAATTTAACTTTAGTTTTATCACAAACATTTTGTCGATTAGCTGCAAAAAATGAAAAATTAGAGCTTTGGCAATATCTGGAAGAACAATTATCTGTTTTAAAGGAGAAAAGAGTACCATATTTTTTATTTAATTTAATTAATGGAGGTAAGCATGCTATTTACGGACCAAAGGTTCAGGAATATATGATTGTTCCTCAAGTTGATAATCCGAAAGTTTCTTTAGAAGTTGCCCAGATATTTTTTGCTGGTTTAAAAGAATATTTTAAAAAAGAAGGTGAAGAAAACAAATTTGGAGATGAAGGGGGATTGTTAATTTCTGGAGATGATTATGAAAAACCTTTAAAGATTTTTGAACAGATTAAAAAAGAATTAAATTTAGAGAATAAAATAAAAATTTCATTAGATGTAGCAGCGTCTTCTTTTTATACAGAAAAGGAAAAAGGGTATTTATTAAAAAAAGATAAAAGTTTTTCAAAAGAAGAATTATGTGAAATATATAAAAATATTGTTTCTCAGTATGATATGCTTTCTATAGAAGATCCTTTTGAAGAAAAAGATTGGGGAAGTTTTCAAAAATTAACTTCTGAAATAGGGGATAAGATAGTAATCATTGGAGATGATTTAACTTCAACTAATTTAGAATTAGTAGAAAAAGCAATAGATATGAAAGCAATTACAGGAGTAATCATAAAGCCTACTCAAATAGGAACAATTTCTGAAACATTAGAAACGATTGATCTGGCCAATAAATATGATTTGAAAATTGTTTTAAGCCATCGAAGCGCAGAAACAAATGATGATTTTATAAGTGATTTAGCTTGGGCAAGTGGAGCCTGGGCTTTAAAATCAGGGGCTCCTCAACCAGAGGAAAGAATGGTAAAATATAATAGAATAATAAAAATTTATGAAGAAGATAATTTTTTTAGAAGCAACTGATTTGGAAAAAGAAATTTTTCAAAAGCATCCTGACTTTTTAGAAAATGTAGATTTTTCTTCTGAGAAACTTACATTGGAAAATGTCAAAAAATTTAAGGATTACGAAGTTATTTCTACTTTTATTGGTTCCCAATTGTCAGCAGAAACATTAAGACAATTAGAAAATTTAAAATTTATTACCACTCGTTCTACAGGGTTTGATCATATTGACTTAGATTATTGTAAAGAAAAAGAGATTTTAGTATCTAATGTTCCTGCTTATGGAAGCCATACTGTGGCTGAATATACTTTTGCTTTACTCTTATGTTTAATAAGAAAAGTTTATAATTCTTATCAACGTATTAGAGAATCAGGAAGTTTTTCTTTAGAAGGATTGAGGGGTGAAGAATTATTTGGAAAAACAATAGGAATAATAGGAACAGGACGAATTGGAATTGAGGTAATAAAAATAGCAAAAGGATTTTCAATGAATGTAATCGCTTATGATAAATATCCAAAAGAAGAACTAGCTCAAGAATTAGATTTTAAATACGTTTCTTTTGAAGATTTATTATCTCAATCAGATATAATTACTTTGCATGTTCCTTATAACAAAGAAACACATCATTTATTAAATAAAGATAATTTATTGAAAACAAAGAAGGGGGTTTATATTATTAATACTGCTCGAGGTGGAATAATAGAAACGCAAGCGCTTTATCAGGCATTAAAGAAGGATCAGATTGCTGGCGCGGCACTGGATGTATTAGAAGAAGAAGGTAATTTAAAAGAAGAACAGAGAATGCTTTTAGAAGAAGAAAATATTCCTCCAGAAAAATTAAGAACACTTTTAGCTAATCATATTTTTATTGATTTGGGCAATGTGATTATTTCTTCACATAATGCTTTTAACACAAAAGAAGCGCTTGAAAACATTGTTATTACTACAATGGAAAATATTCAGAGTTATTTAAATAAAAAACCAATAAATCTTCTAAATTAAAATTATGTTAAAAGAAGATTGTATTTTTTGTAAAATTATTAAAGGAGAAATTCCATCAAAAAAATATTATGAAGATGATAGCTTTTTAGCTATTTTTGATATTAATCCTATAAGCGAAGGACACTTTGTTGTATTTTCTAAAAATCATTATTCTAATACCGAAGAAATGCCTGAACAGGAATGGCAAAAGATTTGTATTTTAGCTCGTAGTTTGGCGGAAAAATACATAAAAGAAATAAATGCTGATGGATATAGTTTTTTAATTAATCAAGGAGAAGCAGCTCAATCAGCTGTTGCTCATCGCCCTCATATTCATATTATTCCTCGTCGTTTTAATGACGGACTTAAAATAGATCCAAGATAATTATGTGTGGAATTATTGCTTACAAAGGAAAAGAAAACGCTACTTCAATTGTTATAAATGGTTTGAAATATCTAGAATATAGGGGATATGATTCTTGGGGTATAGTTTATTTAAATAATCAAAAGGCTCATTTATTAAAAAAAGTTGGAAAAATTGGTGAGTTTCAAGGACTAAATAATCTTTCAAATTCTTCTGTTGCAGTTGGGCAAACAAGATGGGCAACTCACGGCAAAGTTTCAGTAGCTAATGCTCATCCTCATTTTTCTGGTGATAAAAATATCTTTGTTGTTCATAATGGAATTGTTGAGAATTATGAAGATTTAAAAGAAGAATTAATTAAAAAAGGTCATCATTTTATTTCTCAGACCGACACAGAAGTTATTCCTCACTTAATTGAAGAATATAGAAAAAATAATAGTTTTATTATTGCTTGTGAAAAAACTTTTCATCGCTTGAAAGGTTTATTTGCTGTTGTAGTTTTAGATAAAAAAACAGGAGAAATTATTGGTACGAGAAAAGGATCTCCTTTGGTTATGGGGATAGGAGATAAAGGGCTTTTTTTGGCTTCAGATGTACCGGCTTTTTTGAACAAAACAAATAAAGTTATATTTTTAGATGATGGAGATTTAGTGCATATCATTGATGGCAAAACATACAATATTAAGAATTTATTTTCAAAAAAAATATTAAAAAAGAAAATTGATACAATAAAATGGACTCAAGAAGAAGCAGAAAAAGGAAAACATCCGCATTTTATGATAAAGGAAATAAAAGAGATACCGGAAGCCATTGAAAAAGCTGTTTGTCAGGATAATAAAAAATTGAAATTAATAGCAGATTTAATAAAAAAAAGTCCTAATTTGTTTTTTGTAGCTTGCGGGACTGCTGGGCATGCTTGTTTAGCTGGCAAATATTTATTTTCCTCAATAGGGAAGTCCACTGGTTTTAGTGCTGCTAGTGAGTTTAAAAATTTTCTACCAACATTAGATAAAAAAACTTTGTTAATTGCTGTTTCTCAGAGCGGGGAAACTATTGATGTAATAGAAGCAGTAAAAAAAGCTAAAGAAAAAGGTTTAAAAGTTTTATCTTTAGTAAATGTAATGGGATCTACTTTAACAAGGATAAGTGATTATGTTTTAATGATTAATGCTGGTCCTGAGAAATGCGTTTTAGCAACAAAAAGTTATTTATCTCAATTAAGTTTAATCATTTTGCTTTTTTATTCTATTTTTGGTCAGTATAAAAAAGGAGAAAAAGATTTAAAAAAAATAAGCCGACAAATAAGTCAGCTATTAGAGAGTAAATTATTTATTACTAAGATAAAGAAATTATCTAGAAAATTATCTTCAACAAAACATATTTATGTAATTGGTAGGAGTTTTAATTATCCAACTACATTAGAAACTGCATTGAAAATTAAAGAAGGTTGTTATATTCACACAGAAGCTTTTGCAGGAGGAGAATTAAAGCATGGAGTGATTGCATTGATAGAAAAAGGAACACCTTGCATAATACATTTATCAAAATGTGAAGAAGAAGACAATACTTTAATAAACGCAATGGAATTACAAAGCAGAGGTGCTTATATTATTGGGATAGGTCCTGAGAAGAAAAAAGATTTTGATTTTTTTATTGAAGTTCCAGGTGTTGAAGAGATTTTTTCTCTTTTAGTAAATATTATTCCAATTCTTCTTCTAGGCTATTATATTGCTTT
The DNA here is from genome assembly GCA_035646575.1 of Minisyncoccota bacterium. Lineage (GTDB taxonomy): Bacteria > Patescibacteriota > Minisyncoccia > UBA6257 > UBA6257 > DAOVIY01. The sequence continues at coordinate 23,671 of DASRPB010000018.1, read as the reverse complement.
GGAAAAAGGGATAGATCCAGATAAGCCTCGTAATTTAGCAAAAAGCGTTACAGTTAAATAACTTACTTTGCCCTTGATACATAGCTTGCTGTTTCAGTATTAATAATTAATATATCACCTTCCTTTATAAAGAGTGGTGTATTAATTTTTAATCCTGTTTCTAAAGTTACAGTTTTTATACCTCCTGAAACAGTATTTCCTTTAATTGCTGCTGGGGCTTCAACAACTAATAGCTCTACTTTTATTGGAATATTGATATTAATTGGTTTTTCATCAAGAAAGACAATTGAAACTTCGCTTTTCTCTTTTAAAAATTGAATAAATTTTTCTACTTTTTCAAGAGGAAAACTAATTCGTTCATTGCTGCCTTCTAATTGAAAAAAAGCTGATTTTTTATCGCTATATATATAGATAGCAGGTTGATACTCTGTTTCTATTTCTTCAAATTTATCTCCAGAGCGAAATGTTTTTTGTACGACTTTTCCTGTTTGGAAGTTTTTTAAGTCAGTTCTCATTACCGCCCCACCTTTTCCTGGCTTATAAAATTCAAAATTAGTGATTTGCCAAGGCTCACCATTAACTTTAATAACCATTCCTTTTTCAAAATCAGTTGTAGAAATCATATTATTGATTTTTTATTTGTCTGATGTTATAGTATTCTACAATGGATATTCCGTCAAGTATTTTTCTTCTAAGTTTAAAGGGATTAATTTTAGCTGCTACTCTTGGCGCCTTAATTGGTCTTGAAAGAGAATGGGCCCAAAGAGCAGCAGGATTAAGAACGTTTTCTTTAATTAGCTTAGGATCAGCTTTGTTTGTAATGATTTCTCGTTTAAGTTTTATTCAATATTTAGGAGTATCAAGCTTAGATCCATCACGAACTTTAGGGCAGATTATTGTTGGGATAGGATTTTTAGGAGCTGGAATTATTATTTTTAGACAAAGAGAGGGAATAGTTGAGGGGTTAACTACTGCTGCAATGATGTGGACAACATCAGCAGTTGGAGCCGCAGTAGGATTAGAATTATATTGGTTGGCAATATCTGCTACTGTATTGATTGTTTTGATTAACTTTGTTGTTTTGCCGTTTGAAAAACGATTAGAAAAAAAGATTGAAAAAATCAAAAACGGAAAAAAAGAATAATCGTTGCCCTCATAGCTCAATTGGTAGAGCAGATCCCTTTTAAGGATAAGGTTCCAGGTTCGAGTCCTGGTGAGGGCACCAATTTTATAAATATGCGTAAAGCAGACCCACTGTTAATACGAAGATGCAGAATCTTGAGAAGAAGTGGATTTAGTTTAGGAGATATTATGGAAATTGTTAATCTTCCAAAAACTACAGTTTATGATTATATTCGGGATATAAATTTATCACCTGAAATAAAAAAGCGATTAAACGAAGATAGTATTAAACAATTTGTCGAATTTAGTTATAGAAGAAAAGGGAAGTGTCTTCCCGGGAAAATAGTGTATAAACCCAAGCTTTTGAGTTTGTTTTTTTTTATTTGCTATGGCTTGAAAAAAGATTGTGGTATAATAATTAATAAAATAACAACACAAAGAAGGTCGTTGCAATATAAATAATAAAAAATATGAATAAATCAAATTCTTTGTTTAAGGATTTTATTTCTGAAGAACAACGGCAGTTTAAATTTAAGATAGGTAAAACATTGGCTTCTTCCCTTTCTGGATTTATAGCCGGAGCAATATTTGTCTCAATCTTCTGGCTGATAATTTTTTACTTTTTTAAGATATCAATTCAAATTGGGCTTTAATGTTATTATGAACTCAGAAGATAGAATTAATGAGAAACTTAAGTATATTAAAGAGAAAAATTAATGAAGTTTAATGGTTGTATTAAATTAAAATTTTTGATAGGATAGTAGAAGATTAAGAAATGAATCATAAAAAATTATTAATTATTATTGGGATTTTTATTATCACCATTTTATTGGGGATTTTTATTTATCCCGATGGATTACGAGAAAAGGGGATTATACTTCCAAGTTTTTTTGAGAGGCCTTTTAGTTTTGGGCTTGATGTTTCTGGTGGAACACTTTTACTTTATGAAGCTGATTTAAATAATATTGAAGTTTCTGATCATGCTTCAGCAATGGATGGTTTAAGAGATGTAATAGAAAGACGTATAAACTATTCAGGAGTAAGAGAGCCACGTGTACAAATCAATAAAAGCGGAGAAAAATGGCGTTTAATAGTAGAGTTAGCTGGAATTAAAGATATTCAAGAAGCGATTAAAATGATTGGAGAAACTCCATATTTGGAATTTAAAGAGGCTCGTACTGAAGAAGAAGCCAAAGCAATATTAGAATTACAAGAGGAAGAGTCCAATAAGGAAGAGCCTGATTTAAGCATTATGCAGACTGATCCATATTTTAAACAGACTTCTTTAACAGGACAATATTTAGAAAGAGCAGAATTAGGATTTGATCAGAATTCTCTACCTATAATTAATATTCAATTTAATGATGAAGGCGGAAAGATTTTTGCTGTTTTAACAAAAAAGAATGTTGGACAACCATTAGCAATTTATTTAGATAATTATCCAATTACGATTCCTGTAGTTCGTGAAGAAATTCTTTCAGGTAAAGCGCAGATTTCTTCTAGCGAATTTACTTTACCAGAAGCAAAAGAATTAGTAACAAGATTGAATCAAGGTGCTTTACCTGTTCCAATTAACTTAGTTTCTCAGCAATCTGTTGGTGCTGTTTTAGGAGAAGAATCAATCGGGAAAATAGCCAAGGCAGCTCTTCTAGGTTTTATTTTAGTTCTTATCTTTATGATTGTTTTTTATAAGATGCCTGGGTTTTTGGCTTCCATTTCTTTAATAATCTATGTTATTTTAACGATGAGTATTTTTAAAGCGTTGCCGGTGACTCTTACTTTGGCTGGTATTACTGGGTTTATTCTCTCTATTGGTATGGCAGTAGATGCAAATATTTTGATTTTTGAACATGCTAAAGAGGAAATTAAGAAAAATAAACCAATAAGGATTTCAATGGAAGATGGTTTTCTGAGGTCATGGCCTGCTATTCGAGATTCTAATATCGCTACAATAATTTCTGCTGTGATTCTTTATTATTTCACATCGAGCATGATAAGAGGATTTTCTGTTACATTAGCAATTGGAGTAGTAGTAAGTTTAATTACTGCTTTATATATTACAAGGCTTTTCTTACAAGTTTTAACAACAAATAAGTAGGTATGGATTTTATTCAAAAAAGAAAAATATTTTATGGGTTTTCAATAGCAATGATTGTTGGTTCTTTTTTATGTCTTTCAATTTTTGGATTGAATTGGGGAATTGATTTTACAGGAGGATCTCTTTGGGAATTAACAGTACCAGATATTCAGAATAATGGCTTGAGCAAAGTTTCAGATTATTTAGAAGATAAAGAGTTAGGACAAATTAATGTTCAAACTACAAATGAAGATAGTTTGATATTGCGTTTTTCTAATATTTCTGAAGAAAAACACGTTCAATTATTTTCAGGATTACGAGAAATAATTCCTTCAATTCAAGAAAGAAAATTTGAGTCAATCGGTCCTTCTATTGGTCAAGAATTAAAATCAAAGTCTATTTGGGCAGTTTTCTTAGTTTTTTTCGGGATTCTAACATACCTATGGTATGCTTTTCGTCATTCTTCTTTTCGTATCCCATCTTATCGTTATGGGGTTTTAGCAGTTTCAGTATTAATACACGATGCAATATTTATTGTAGGAATATTTTCTTTATTGGGAAAATTAAAGGGATGGGAGGTAAATTCAGATTTTTTAGTGGCTTTATTGGTAGTAGCTGGTTATTCTGTTCATGATACAATTGTGGTTTTTGATAGGATTAGAGAGAATATACATTTGAAAACAAAGGAAGACTTACGAGGAATTATTAATTTAGGTATTAATCAAACGCTCTTACGATCCTTAAATACCTCTCTTACTACAGTTTTTCCATTAATAGCCCTATATTTCTTAGGTCCTATTTCTATTAAAGTTCTGGTTACAGCAATGATTAGCGGTGTAATTATAGGCACTTATTCCTCTATTTGTCTTGCTGCTCCATTATTATATGATTGGGCACTGAAGCGAGCATAAGCTTGATCCTATTTGATATTGACTTTTTGTTTATTTCTTGCTTTAATTAATATTAATATGAATATGAATAACGTTAATTTAAGTAAAGAGAGCCCACATCAGTTGGCTCTTAAAATTATTGCAATTTTACCCTCTCGAACACAAGATATTGTTAGAAAAAGATTTGGTCTTGATGACAATTATCCTAGAACATTAGAAGCAGTTGGTCAGGATTATAAAATTACTAGAGAAAGAATTAGGCAAATTATAGAGGTGTCTTTAAAAACTATTAAAAAGCAGCCGGTTTTAAAAATGGCTGATGTTTTTATGAAACAAGCTGAAAAGATTTTAAAGCAAAGCGGGGGAGTGGAAGAAAATGAAGAATTAATTAATAAAATAAACAAGGAATTTAAAAAATCAGAAGGGAGTTTATCAGCTATTAAATTTTTATTATTATTAAATCCTGGTTTTGTATTTGAAGAAGAAAATAATTTATATCATGGTTTTTGGCATTTTTCTAAAATTTCTAAAGATAAAATATATAAAAATATTAAAGATATAGAAAAATGTTTTAAGAAAAAACAATCTTCTTGTTTAGTAGACGAGATATTATCTTGGGCCAAAAAGAATCTTTCTTCTAATATAAACAAAGAAGAATTGATAGCTTATTTACAAATATCTCAAAAAGTTGGTATGAATCCTTTTGGTGAGTATGGTTTATTTGATTGGATTGAAATAGATCCATCTGGCGCTCGAGATAGAGCATATTTGATAATGAAACATTCTAAAGAACCTTTGCATTTTTCTGATATTACTAAACGTCTTAATAAATGTAATGAAATATCTGTTCCAGCATGTGTTGTTTCTCATTCTTGGCAAAAGAAAGTGTGTATTCAAACTGTACACAATGAATTAATCCGTGATTCTCGTTTTGTCCTTATTGGACGTGGAATTTATGCGTTAGGAGAATGGGGATATAAACCAGGAAAAATAGTAAATGTTATTAAAGATATTTTACAAGAGGCAGGAAAATCATTAAAACAGGAAGTAATCATTAAGGAGGTTAAGAAGCGTAGAATGGCTAAAGACAATACTATTATTTTAAATCTTCACAATAAGAAGTATTTTAAAAAATTACCAAATAAACATTATAGCTTAGTTAGGTCCTATAAAATATTAGAGGTTTAATGCCTTTTTCTACTTTTTTTTATTACCTAAGAATTATTTTAATTTTCTTAGGAACAATTTTTCGTGAATTTTGGTGGCTATTAGCCCTTATTATTTTTGGGAAAATTTTTATTGATTTGAATAGAAAATATGAAGAGAAGAAGAAAAAAGAGAAAGAAGGAATAAAAGATTGGATTGTTTTAAAAGTAAAAGTTAATCAAGAGATTTTGCAAACTCCTAAAGCCATGGAGCAAGTATTTAATGGCTTGCACGTTATAGAGAAAGGTTATATTTGTTTAGAGCTAGTTGGAATGGATAGGGGGTTATATTTTATTATTCGCGCTCCTAAAGAATATAAAAATTTAGTAATATCACAATTTTATGCTCAATATCCAGAAGTAGAAATTAAAGAAATTGATGATTATTTTTTGCGTCTCCCAGCTAATTTACCAAACAAGGATTTTGATCTATGGGGGACTGAAATTGCTTTAGAAAAAGAAAATTATTATCCTATTAAAACTTATTCTTATTTTGAGGAATTAAAAGAGGAAAAAAGAATTGATCCAATATCAAGTTTTGCAGAAAGCATTGATAAACTTCAAAAGTCGGAATTACTTATTTTAGAGATTATTATTAAACCTCTTTCTGGTAAAAACGAAAAGAAATTTATGGATGAAGGAAAAGAAAAAGTTAATAGTATGTTGGGAAAGAAAAAAAGCAAAAAAATTACATGGCAAGATTGGATTGGCGCTTTCTTTAAAAATCTTTTGTTGGGAGTAGCCGAACCTTTATCTTGGCCTTCAAAAGAGGAAAAGAAAGATGGAGCACCTATAGTTCTTTCTCCTGGAGAAAAAGATGTAGTTAAATCAATTGAAAAAAAGATAAATCAATTGTCATTTAATACAGTTATAAGATTAGTGTATATCTCTCCAAAAAAGATTTTTAATGAATTTAATGTTTCTGCATTTATGGCTTTTCTAAAACAATTTAATTCAAAAGATCTTAATGGTTTTAAGATTAATAAAGATGCTTCTACGGTTCTTAAAACAAAAATTTTTCAGAACAGAAGACTCTTTTTAAAAAAAATGGATTTTTATCAAAATTGTTTAAAGCGAAAAATATCACAAAATGGTATGATTCTAAATACAGAAGAGTTATCAACAATTTATCATTTCCCAGCATTAAAAGTTAAAACTCCTTCGCTGGTAAGGGTTTTGAGTAAAAAAGGAGAGCCGCCAATAGGGCTACCAATAGAATAAATTTATGGATTTAAATAATATTGGAATAACAAATTTTAGGGATGAATACCAACGATTTGGGATTAAAGCTGATGATAGACGTCGGCATATGTATCTTATTGGAAAAAGTGGAACAGGTAAGACAACGGTAATGGAAAATATGATCATCCAGGATATTAATAATGGAAAAGGTGTTTGTGTTATTGATCCTCATGGAGAATTAATAAATAGAATTCTTTATTTTATCCCTGAAAATAGGATAAAAGATGTCATTTATTTTAATCCTGGCGATGTTGAATGGCCAATCGCTTTTAATGTTATTGAAGAAGTTCCAGTAGAATATCGTCATTTAGTTGTAGCAGGTTTAATGGGAGTTTTTAAAAAGATTTGGCCAGATGTATGGTCTGCTAGAATGGAATATATTTTAAATAATGCTTTATTAGCTCTTTTAGAATATCCAGGATCAACACTTTTAGCTGTAAATAGATTGCTTTCTGACGAAGATTTTCGTAAAGCAGTAATGAAAAAGGTAACAGATCCTATTGTAAGATCTTTTTGGGAAAGAGAATTTGCTCGTTATAATGCTCGTTTTGCTACAGAAGCAATTGCTCCAATTCAGAATAAAGTTGGGCAATTTATCTCCAATCCTTTAATTAGAAATATCATTGGGCAGAAAGAATCAAAGATTGATATTAGGGAAATAATGGATGAAGGTAAAATCCTTCTAGCTAATTTATCAAAAGGTATGGTTGGAGAAGACAACTCTAGTCTTTTAGGAGCTCTTTTAGTTACAAAAATACAATTAGCGGCAATGAGTCGTATAGATGTTCCTGAAGAGAAAAGAAAAGATTTTTATTTATATGTAGATGAGTTTCAGAATTTTTCTACAGAATCATTCGCTTCTATTTTTGCTGAAGCTAGAAAATATCGTTTAGATTTAACATTAGCTCATCAATATATAACTCAACTCAATGAACAGGTTAGAGATTCTATTTTTGGTAATGTAGGGACTTTGGTTTCTTTTAGGCTTGGTCCCCAGGATGCAGAATTATTAGAAAAATATTTTGCTCCAGAATTTACAAAGGAAGATTTAATTAATCTTCCAAATTTTAATTTTTATATAAAATTAATGATAGACGGCGTTTTATCTAAAAGTTTTTCAGCGATGAATATACCGCCTGCTAGTTTACCAGAACGGCCATTTATACAAGAAATAATTCAGTACTCACGCGAACATTATGCTTCTTTACGGCAGGAAGTTGAAAAGAAAATTGCGCATTGGGAATTATTAGATTTTTCTCCAAGTTTTAAAGAGTCAGATCTCAGAGATAAAAAAGTTGGAATTAAAGATGGTTGGGAAGCAATATGTACTCATTGTGGGAAAAAAATTATTGTGCCTTTTCAGCCTGATCCTGCTAGACCTGTTTATTGCGATGAATGTTTTAAGGAAATAAGAATGCAAAGAGGAGAAAATTCAAGGCAAACAAATTCTGCTCATCACTATGGTTCTAAAGTCGAACCTAAGAAGGGGGAAATAAAAGAAATAATTAAAAATATCTTTCGTAAAGATACCTAGTTAAAATATGAAAAAAACTGTTGCTGTTGTTTGTGGCGGGAAGAGTGGAGAGCACGAAGTGTCCCTACGTTCTGCTTTTTACGTTTACAATAATATAGATAAAAAAAAGTATAGAGCAATAATTATAGCTATTGATAAAAAAGGAAGGTGGTATTTTAGTTATAATTTTGAAGATATTATTAATACGAAAAACCAGTTATGGAAATTAAAATCTAATTTAGAAGAAATCGTTCTTTTAAAATCTAAAAAACGTAGTCAGGTATTTAGTTTAAAGAAAAAGAAAAATATAATCGGAATAGATATATTTTTTCCATTAATTCATGGTACTTACGGAGAAGATGGTTGTTTACAGGGATTTTTTGAACTTTTAGATATTCCTTATGTGAGTGCAGGAGTTTTAGGGTCAGCCATAGCAATGGATAAAGAAATAGCAAAAAGATTATTAATGCTCGAAAAAATACCCGTAGCAGAATCTGTCGTTATTAAGAAGGAAGATAAATCGACAGAAAGGAAAAATAAAGTTAATCGATTTATAAAAGAATTTCATTTTCCAATTTTTATCAAACCTGTTTCTTTAGGGTCTTCAGTTGGAGTATCTAAAGTTTTTAATAAAAAAGAAGTTGATAAAGCCATTAAAGAAGCTTTTAAATACGATACAGAGATTATTATTGAGAAATTTATTAATGGAAGGGAGATTGAATGCTCGGTACTAGGTAATTTATATCCTAAAGCTTCTTTACCAGGAGAAGTAAAATCTAGTTCTTTTTATTCTTATGAGGCAAAATATTTGAATTCTGAAGATGCAAAATTATTAATTCCTGCTCCTTTATCAAAAGAGTTGATTAAAAAAGTGCAAAAATTAAGCATTAAAGTATTTCAAACATTAAAATTACAAGGAATGGCTCGAATAGATGTTTTCTTAAAACCAAATGGACAATTAATAGTTAATGAGGCAAATACTATTCCTGGATTTACTCAAATTAGTATGTATCCTAAATTATGGCAAGTTTCAGGAATAAAATATTCAAAATTAATAGATAAATTAATTGAATTGGCTATTGAAAATTATAATAGAAAAAACAAATTAAAAAGAGATTTCAAATGAAACTTTCCTTTAAAAGATTCCTTAAAAGCATATATAATGCTTTTCAGGGAATAAAATATGTGTTTTTACAGCAGAATTTTTTTTTAATGGTTCTTATAGCAATAGGAACATTAATATTAGGATTTTGGTTACATATTTCTTATTTTGAATGGTTAATAATAATTTCCCTTGTAGGCTTTATTCTTAGCTTAGAAATATTGAATACTGTCCTTGAGAGAACATTAGATTTTCTAGAACCATATATTTCTGATAACATCAGAATGATTAAAGATTTAATTGCAGGAGTAGTTTTTTTAACTTGTTTGACTGCTTTAATTTTAGGATTTATAATATTCCTTCCTAAAGTCATTTTCAAATTTTAAGAATTATTAAAAAATGCAATCTTCTTCTGAAGAAATAAAAAATAAATTAGATATTGTTGAAGTAATAGGGCAGTATGTAAAGTTACAAAAAGCAGGGGCTAACTATAGAGGCCTTTGTCCTTTTCATAAGGAAAAAACCCCTTCGTTTTTTGTTTCTCCATCTCGTCAGATTTGGCATTGTTTTGGTTGTTCTCTAGGTGGTGACATTTTTTCTTTTATAATAAAGATAGAAAATATTGAATTTAAAGAAGCATTGAAAATATTAGCTCAAAAGGCGGGGGTAGATCTAGTTTACGAAAATCCTCAAGTACGTTCTCAGAAGCAGAGAATAATTGATGTTAATAAAGAAGCAGCGGGATTTTTTGAACAGAATCTTTGGAAAGAAAAAGCAGTGATAGATTATCTTTTAAAAAGAGGACTGAAAGAAGAAACAATAAAAGAATTTCATCTTGGTTGGGCTTCTGATGAATGGAATGAACTTAGTAATTTTCTTGTGAAGAAAGGATTTAAATCAAATGAAATATTAGCTAGTGGTTTGGCTATCCCTAAAAACACAGATATTTATGATCGTTTTCGTTCACGGATTATGTTTCCAATAGAGGATTCTTCTAATAATATAGTTGCTTTTACCGGTAGAATTTTTCAAGGTACAGCTTCTTTGAAAACAATCAGGGATATAGAAAAAATAGGAAAGTATATTAATAGTCCGCAAACTTTGATTTTTGATAAAAGTAAAATTCTTTATGGTTTATCTAAAAGTAAAAATTATCTTCGTTCGGAAGAAAATACTTTATTAGTAGAAGGTCAAATGGACTTTTTGGCTGCTTGGCAATCAGGGATAAAAAATATGGTAGCTACTTCAGGAACAGCTTTGACTCCTTATCAATTAAAGATTTTAAAAAGGTATAATGATACTTTAGTTTTAGGCTTTGATATGGATGAAGCGGGAGAAAAAGCAGCTGAAAGAGGTATTGAATTAGCTTTATCTAAAGAATTTAATGTAAAAATCCTTAGATTATCTGAAGGAAAAGATTTAGCTGATTTTCTTATGGACAAAGAGAACAAAGTAAATATTAAGGATTTAGTAAAAAAGGCGGAGGCAATAATGGATTTTTATTTTGCCAGAGCCCAAAATGAAGGCGATAAAACTAATATTGATGGTAAAAAAGCAATTGCTTCTTATTTCCTTCCTAAAATTAAAAAACTTAATAATGTTTTAGATAGATCTTTTTGGATAAATAAACTCTCGCGGTTTATCAATATTCCTGATCAGGCTCTTGAAGATGAATTAAATAGGTTACAAGAAGGAGGTGATGAATTGATCGTTGATGAAAATGAATCTCTTTATCAATTTCCTGCTACTCAATTGCGATCGCGAATAGATGGTATAGCCGAAAGGATAATTTCTTTTTTAATAAAAATGCCTTCATTAAAGAAAGAGGCTTCTAGTTATGAATCATATTTTCCAGAGAGTTTTCAAACGATTTTTCAAGTCATTAAAAACATTTCTTCGGGAGAAGATTTAAGTACAAAAAGCTTGAAGAAAGTAAATTTACCAGAGGGACTAATTAATCAAATTAATCAATTAGCGTTAAGGGCTGATTATGAGACAGAATTATTGGAGAAATTTCAGGTTTCTATTGAAGAAGAATTTGAAAAAGAATTAAGGGAATTAAAAAAAGAATATATTAAGAAAAGATTAGAGGGAATGGAAAAAGAAATTCGTGTTGCTGAAAAAAATGAAGATAAAAAAACATTAAAGGATTTAATAACAAAATTTAATGAATTATCAAAACAATTATTAAATTAATATGAAACAAATTAAAAAAATCAAAAAAATGAAAAAAGTAAAGAAAGTGAAGATTGTAAAAAAAATAAGAAAGGTGGAAAAAATAAAGAAAGTAAAGAAAACTAAAAACGTTAGAAAAATCAATAAAATTAAGAATATCAAAAAAGCAAAAAAACCGTCTAAAAAAGGAAAAATACAAGAAAGAATTGATGCATTGATTGAAAGAGGTAAATCACGAGGATTTATTACTCAAGATGAAATTTTAAAATATTTTCCGCGCATTGAATCAGATATTAAGCTCTTGGAAAAACTCTATGATTCTTTGGCTGGAGTTAATATTGATGTTGTAGAAAGCGGAGATTTATTGATACTAGATAAAGAAATTTCCGAGAAAGAACTAAAGAATGCTTTAAAGGTTTCAGGTTCTAGAGTATTATCAGGAGCTGTTCAATCATATTTAAGGGAAATAGGAAAAGTTTCTCTTCTAACTCGTGAAGAAGAAAGAGAATTAGCTAAAAAGGTGGACGATGGAGATGAACAAGCAAGACGAAAGATGATAGAAGCTAACCTTCGTTTAGTTGTTTCTATTGCTAAGCGTTATATCGGCAGAAGTAGAAATTTAGGTTTATTAGATTTAATTCAAGAGGGGAATATTGGACTTTCTAAAGCTGTTGATAAATTTGATTACAAAAGAGGGTTTAAATTTTCTACTTATGCTACTTGGTGGATTAGACAAGCAATTACACGCGCTTTAGCTGATCAAGGAAGAACAATTCGTATTCCTGTTCATATGGTTGAAACAATTACTAAATATTTGAAAGCAAGAAGATCATTATCTCAGGCATTAGGGAGAGATCCTTTGCCAGAAGAAATAGCTTTTGAGATGGGAAAAGAAGTTGATGAAATTCTTTATCTTATGACAATTTCTCAAAGCACTTCGTCTTTAAATCAACCAGTAGGAGATGAGGATGGTGGTAGTCAGCTAGGAGATTTTATTTCAGACACCAAAACAATTACTCCCGATGATCATACAGAGAGAGAATTATTAAAAAGTGAATTAGAAAAAATTATGAGTGAGTTAGCTGAAAGAGAAAGAGAAATTATAAAAATGAGATTTGGTTTGGAAGATGAGATTACTCATACGTTAGAAGAGGTGGGAAAGGCTTTTGGAGTAACAAGAGAAAGAATTAGACAGATAGAAGCTAAGACATTGGAAAAACTTAGTGAGCACCCTCAATCTGGTAGATTAAAAGAATTTTTAAAATAAAAGTTAAATGAGTTTATTGAATGAAATAAAAAAGAATTCTTTATTGCGAAAAACAATTGCTTTTTTAGCTGGCTTAAGATTTGGTTTTCCAGGGCGCAATCTTACAATTATTGGTATTACAGGAACTACTGGCAAGACTACTACAGCTTTTATGATAAAAAATATATTAGAAGCTAATGGAATAAAAACAGGTTTAATTAGTACTGCTGGTTATTATATTGGAAATGAAATAGTATATCCTAAGGCGCATGTTCCAGCAACAACACCTGACCCATTTTTTCTGAATTTTTTGTTAAGAAAAATGGTAAAGAAAGGTTTAAAAGTTGTAGTTATTGAAGTTTCTTCATTTGGTTTGATGTATGAACGGGTTTATGGATTAAATTTTTCAGTAGCAGCTTTAACTAATATTTCCTTTAATCATCATATTACTCTTCATGGTAGTATGAATAATTATGTTTCAGCAAAATTAAAGCTTTTTCGTAATTTAAAACCAACATCAATCGCTGTTTTACCAAAAAAAAGTGAATATTTTGATTTATTTTCTAAAAATACGCAAGCTCAAATTTTAAGTTTTGGTCTTGATAAAACCTGTGATTTATGGATGGATATACAAGAAATTACTAAAACAGAGAATAAAGTTATTATTCATTACAAGGATGAATCTTTTTCTATTAATTTACCCTTACCAGGGTTGTTTAATATCTTTAATGCTTTAGCAGCTATTGGTGCTGTACATAAATTCTCTTTCAGTGTTGAAAAACTAAGAATGGGTTTAGAGAGTTTAAAAAATATTCCTGGACGGTTAGAATACATAAACGGTAAACAACCTTTTTCTATTATTGTAGATAAGGCAAATACGCCAGCAGGCTTTTGTGGGATAATAGATTTTATTAAAATTTTAAATCCTAAGAAAAAAATTGCTGTTTATGGGAATTTTGGAGAAAGTCCATTAAAAGAAAGAGAAAAATTAGCAGAAATAGCAACTGATTTTTTTGATTTAACTATTATCACAGAAGATGATCCGCAAGAAGAATCTCCGCAGAAAAGCATTGATGACTTCCTAGGTTTTATGAAAAAAAAGAATATTTCTTTAGATAGATATTTATCTTTTTTAAATAGAAAAGAAGCAATTCAAGAAGCAATAAAACAGGCTAATGAGGGGGATTTAATAGTGATTTTAGGAAGGGGAAACGAAAAAACAATGGATTATGGAAAAAAAGTGGTTCCTTTTGATGATAGGCAAGTAGTAAAGGAAGTATTAAAAGAACAAAGGTATCTTTAAAGGTTACAATCAATAAGTTTATGGATTCAAAAGAATTAAGAGAAAAGTTTTTAAAATTTTTTGAAGAAAAAGGGCATAAAATAATTTCTTCTGCTTCTTTAATTCCAGAAAATGATCCGACTACTTTATTTACTGGTTCGGGTATGCAGCCTCTGGTACCATATTTAATGGGAGAGCCTCATCCTGGAGGTAAGCGGTTAGTAAATGTTCAAAAATCATTTCGTGCTGAAGATATTGAAGAAGTAGGAGATAATCGTCATACTACTTTTTTTGAAATGTTAGGCAATTGGTCATTAGGTGATTATTTTAAAAAAGAGCAATTAAATTGGTTGTTTGAATTTTTAGTTGAAGAGATAAAACTAGATCCTAAAAGAATCTACGTTACCGTTTTTCGAGGTAATAAAGACATTTGCATTGATAAAGACTCAGAATCCGTTGAGATTTGGAAAGATATTTTTAAAAAAAATGGAATTGAAGCTAATGATATTGACTATTTTGAAAAAGATGGACTTCAAAAAGGTCGTATCTTTTATTATGACGAAACTAAAAATTGGTGGTCACGTTCAGGAATTCCGATCAATATGCCAGTAGGGGAAATTGGTGGACCAGATAGCGAAGTTTTTTATGATTTAGGAGAAGATTTAAAACGCCACGAAAATTCTAAGTGGAGTAATCAACCTTGTCATGTTAATTGTAATTGTGGACGTTTTATTGAAATTGGTAATAGCGTTTTTATAGAATTTATTCGTTCTAAAAAAGGGTTTGAACCTTTACCTCAAAAAAATGTAGATTTTGGAGGCGGTTTAGAACGAATTACTATGGTAAGTCAGGATAAAAATAATATCTTTGAAACAGACTTATTTATTAATGTTATTAAGAAAATTGAAGAATTATCAGGTCAAAAATATCAAGATAATATGCAATCATTTGAGATTATTGCTGATCATTTAAAAGCTGCTACTTTTATTATGGGTGATGATAAAGGAATTATTCCTTCTAATGTTGATCAAGGGTATATAGTTCGTCGATTAATTCGAAGGGCTATTCGTTATGGTCGGCAAATAGGTATTCAAAAAGAATTTTGGATTAAGGATATAGCAAAGATTATAGTTAATGATTATGAATATGTTTATCCTCAATTAGTTTGTAATTTTGAATTTTTATCAAATAACTTAGGAGAAGAAGAGATTAAGTTTAATAAAACCTTGGAAAATGGATTAAAAGAGTTGGAAAAATTATTTAATAATTATAAAGGTAATTGGAAAGAGTTTCGTTTAGATGCAAAATTTTTATTTAATTTGTATCAAACTCACGGCTTTCCTATTGAATTAAGTATCGAAGAAATAAATAAAAAAAGAATTAAAAATGGTGGGATTTTAATGCCACAAGGAATAGAGGAAAACTTTTTAAAGTTATTTAAGGTAGAGCTCAAAAAGCATCAAGAGATTTCCAGAACTGCTACTAAAGGTAAATTTAAAGGTGGTTTGGCTGATGTTTCTGATGAAACGAAAAAACTTCATACTTGTTGTCATCTTCTCTTGGCTGCCTTAAGAAAAGTATTAGGAGATCATGTGGAACAAAAAGGTTCGAACATTACTGCAGAACGTCTTCGTTTTGATTTTTCTCATACTGAAAAACTTACTAATGAACAAAAGGTAGAAGTTGAAAAAATAGTAAACGAAGTAATTCAAAAAGATTTACCAATATTTTTTGAAGAAATATTATTGAAAGATGCTAAAGAACAAGGAGCAATAGGAGTTTTTGAATCAAAATATGGGGAAAAAGTAAAAGTTTATACAATCGGTAAAAACAATGATTTTTTTTCAAAAGAAATTTGTGGTGGTCCTCATATAGAACATACTGGTAAATTGGGGCATTTTAGAATTATAAAAGAAGAATCATCAAGCGCAGGAATTAGAAGGATAAAGGCAATTCTGGAATAAGTTGTTTTTTTATGATATACTAAAAAATAATATATAATAATGGAAAATTCTCAAAAAAAGAAAAGAAAAGTTAAAGATATTTTTGCGCCTCATGAATTAAATAATTATTCGTCTGGTCAAAAACAAATTGAAACGGAAGAAATTCCAATTCGTTTTATTAATAAAGTAAAAATAGAAAGAAAGATAGAAGATACTAAAAATGAGGAAAATATCACAGTAGCTGTTCCTTCTTTTAGAGAAAAATGGATTAAAAAGGAGAAAACAGTAGACAAAAAATTTAAAATTCTTTTAGGCGTATTTTTTGCTTTAGTTCTTTTTTATTATTTAGGATTTGTTTTATTAGCTAAAGCAGAAGTTAATATTACTACGAAGAAGATAGAAATGCCTTTTTCAGGAACTATATTAGTTGATAGAAATGTTTTTGCAACAAATTTTAGTCAAGCTGTTCTTCCTGGAAATCTGTTTGTTTTTAAAGCAGATAAAACTCAAGAATTTTCTAGTACTGGTCAAGGTAAAGATGAAAGAGAAGCTAAGGGTATAATCACAATTTATAATAATTATTCTACTTCTCCTCAGATATTAGTTGCTACAACACGTTTTGAAAATCCGGATCATAAAATATTCCGTTTAGATTCTCGTATTGTTGTTCCTGGTGCTAGTACTAAAAATGGAAAACTTATACCATCCACTATTGATGTAAAGGTTACTGCTGACGAAGCAGGACCAGATTATAATATTGATGCTTGTAATTTACCTGATTGTAAATTTACTATTCCAGGATTACTTGGAGAAGGGGAATCAAAGTTTAATGGTTTTTATGGTGTTTCTACTAAAGAAATGACTGGTGGAAGTTTTGGTTCTGTTCCTTTGGTAACATCAGGGGATTTAAAAAATGCAGAGGAAATAATTCTTGAAACAGTTATGGGTTCTATCGAGCAAGATTTGCAAAATAAAATTCCTAAAGAATTAAAAGTTTTATCAGAGGCAAAAAGTGGCATAAAGATTACTAATGTTGATAGTGATGCTGAAATAGACGATTCCAGAGAAAAATTTACTGTAAGTGCTGAAGGAGAAGTTAATATAATTGCATTTAATGAAAATGATATTATTGAGTACATACAAGCAATGTTGGATGAAGATAAAGATGAAAATTATGAATACTGTCAAAAACCAGAATTAGAATATTTAGAATTTAAAACTGATTTTGATGATGGTACATTAAAAATGTTGATTAAAACAAATCAAATGGTATGTCATAAATTATCTTTAGATGAAATAAAACAAACCATTGTTGGTAAAAGCAGAGGAGAATTAGATAAAATTTTTGAGAGTAATCCTGGCATAAAAGAAGTTGAAGTAAAGCTTTGGCCGTTATGGATAAAACGAGTACCCAAGTCTTTGAAGAAAATTAATTTTTTTATTGACTAAAACTAGTTATTTTGATAAACTAATAACGCTTTATGGAACAGAAAAAAGAAATCGAACGTAAGGAAGCTAGCCGTAAAGAAGGAGCTGTAATTGAGTCTTTGCGAAATGCAGTGTTTAAGGTGCGTTTGGACGGAGAAGATAATGAAATATTAGCTCATTTAGCTGGTAAGCTTCGTCTTCACCACATTAAAATTCTTCCAGGTGATAGAGTCGTAGTAGAACAATCACCTTATGATTCTAGCCGTGGTCGCATTGTGTATCGGCTGTAAACCGATTATATTTTAAATATGAAAGTCAGAGCATCAGTAAAAAAAATTTGTAGGAATTGTAAAATAGTACGACGAAAAGGTCGCGTATATGTTATTTGTTCAACTCCTAAACATAAACAACGTCAAGGTTAATATTTGAATGTTTTCTTATTCACTAATTTTAAAAGATAAATTAATTTAATGGCTCGATTCTTAGGTATAAATATTCCAGATGATAAAAGTATAAACATCGCCCTTACATATATTTATGGAATAGGACGTTCTTTATCTGAAAAGCTTTTAAAAGAAGCTAATATTGATTTTAGAAAGAAAACAAAAGACCTAAGTACTCCCGAATTGAATGTTTTAAAAGAATTAATAGAAAAAAACAAGATAAAAACAGAGGGCGATTTAAGAAGAGACCTAAGGGCAAATATAAAACGCCTTATAGATGTTAGCTCTTATCGCGGAGTAAGACATACAAGAAGATTGCCATCGAGAGGGCAGAGGACAAAAACAAACTCTCGTACAGTTAGGGGAAACGTACGAAGAACAGTTAGTTCTGGTAAAAAGAAAGCCCCAACAGCAAAGTAAGATTAATAATATTAAATTTGAGATATGGGTAAAAAGCGAGTTATTACTAAATCAGGTGAAGATACTAAAACTAAGCAGAAGGCATCTTCTGGTAAAGCCAAAGGCTCTCCTAAGAAACATTTAGAAGTTGGAAGAGCTTATATTCGTGTTTCCTATAATAACACAACAGTATCAATTACTGATTTAAAAGGTGATCTTGTTGCGTGGTCTTCAGCCGGATCTCTAGGTTTTAGAGGTCCTAAGAAAGCCACTGCTTTTGCTGCATCAAAAGTAGTAGCAACTGTAATGGAAAAAGTAAAAAAAGTTGGATTAAAAGCTGTAGAAATTTATGTAAAAGGAATCGGTGGCGGAAGAGAAACAGCAATTCGTTCTTTAGTTAATCAAGGCCTTGATGTTACTTTAATAAAGGACATAACGCCAATGCCCCATAATGGTCCTCGGCCTCCAAAAGTAAGAAGAGTCTAAGAATTAAAATATATTATGTTAGAAGATAAATGTAAAAAATGTAGAGCAGTCGGAGAAAAATTGTTTTTAAAAGGAGAAAGATGTTTCACTCCTAAGTGTGCTTTAATAAGAAGAGGAATTAGAGTTTTAGGAAAAAGGAAAAGAAGAAAAACATTAACTTCATATGGAAAACAATTATTAGAAAAACAGAAAGTGAAATTATCATATGGAATGAGAGAAAAACAATTTCGTAGATATTTTAAGATAGCATTAAAAAAGAAAATTTCTACTCCAGACGCTTTAGCTCAATTAGTAGAGAATCGTTTTGATAATACAGTGTTTCGTTTAGGATTTACAATTTCTAGAACAATGGCTAGGCATTTATCAAACCATGGGCACTTCTTTTTAAATGGGCGAAAACATGATATTCCTTCTACAATTTTGAAAAAAGGTGATATTATCTCTATTAGACCTCAGAGTATTAGTAAGGTACCTTTTAAAGATATTAAAGAAAGATTGGAAAAATATACTCCTACAAAGCATCTCAAATTAGATTTAACTAAGATGGAAGGGGAGGTTATGGCAGACCCTAATTTAGAAGAATTACAATTACCCTTTGATTTTTCTTCAATTGTAGAACTTTATAGTAGATAAAAAAATAATTTAAAATTTTTGTACTATGTTCCATTTACCTTCTTCAATAAAAATTGTTGAGCAAGAAAAAAACTATGGGAAATTTCAGATCGATGGATTATATCCTGGTTATGGGGTAACTATTGGCAATGCTTTAAGAAGAGTTCTTCTTTCTTCTATAGAAGGCTCAGCAGTAACATCTTTTAAAATTAAAGGTGTTCATCATGAATTTTCTACCATTGATCATGTTGCTGATACAGTTTTGGATATAATGCTAAATCTAAAGCAATTAAGAATAAAATTGCACAGTAATGAACCTCAGGTTTTAAAATTAAAAGTTAATGACGAGAAGAAAATATATGCCAAGGACTTTGAAAATAATTCAATGGTGGATATAATGAATCCGGATTTATATATTACAGAAATTACAGATAAAAAAGGAAAAATAGAAATAGAAGTGATTGTGGAAAAAGGGCTAGGTTATTCACAAATAGAGGAACGTAAAGAGGAAAAAATTCCAATAGGTACTATTGCTGTTGATGCTATTTTTTCTCCGATTCAAAAAGTTAATTTTCAGGTAGAAGACATGAGGGTTGGGGAAAAAACTGATTACAACCGTTTGGTCTTTTCTATTGAAACCGATGGATCTGTTTCTCCAGAAGAAGCTTTAAATAAAGCATCTGTAATTTTGAAAGATCATTTTACTAATATTGAAGAGCAATTTCTTCCGGAAGTAAAAAAAGAAAAAAAATTAAAAAAAGAAGATAAAGAACCAAAAGATATTCTTATTGAGGATTTAGATTTAGGGTCTCGAACAAAAAAAGCCTTAATAAATAATGGTATTAAGAGTTTAGCTGGCTTATTGAGATATAGTGAAGAAACTTTATCAACAATAGATGGTTTAGGTGACAAATCCCTAAAAGAAGTAAAAGCAATTTTGAAGAATTTAAAATATACATTAAAGTAAATTAGATGAAGCATTTAAAAAAAGGAAAGAAATTTCATAGAAAAAGAGATCAACGGAAAGCACTTTTAAAAGGGTTAGCCGCTAATTTAATATTAAAGGAAAGAATTAAAACTACTTCAGAAAAAGCTAAGGAAACAAAAAGTAAAGTAGAGAAGTTAATAACTATTGCTAAAAAACAAAACTTAGTTGCGCTGAGAAGAGTTAAAGAAAATTTACCAGAAAAAGCAGCTAATAAATTATATTATGAAATTGCTCCATTGTATAAAGACAGAAAAGGTGGATATACAAGAATCATTAAAACTTCAATAAGAAAGGTTAGGGATGCTTCTCCTTTGGTAATATTAGAATTTGTTAAAGAATCGGAAATAATAAACAAAGAATAAATGGAAAAAGAAGATAAAAATATTGTTACAATAGACGCTGAAGGGCAATCTTTAGGAAGAATGGCATCTAGAATTGCTATGGTGCTTCAAGATAAACATAAACCTGAATATGCTCCAAATAAAGTTGGAGAGACTTCTGTTGTAATAGAAAATCTTAGTAAAATAAAGCCTTTTAAAGAGACAAAATTAAGGACAAAGATTTACTATAAACATACTGGTTACATAGGTCATTTAAGGGAAACAAAATTATCTGATATGTGGGAAAAAGACCCGGAAAAAGTTTTAAGGATGGCAGTTAGAGGTATGTTGCCTAAAAACAAACTTCGAGACAAAAGATTAAAAAGATTAGAAATACATTTATTAAAAAACTAAAAATTAAAAATTTGTAAGGTATGGCAGTTAAAAAAGAGAAAAAAATTAAAAAAACTACAGTAATAAAGAAAGAAACGAAGAAAGTAGTAAAGGAAGAAGTGAAGGAAGTAGTAAAAAAGGAAGAGAAAAAAAAGTATATTGAAGCTATTGGTAGAAGAAAAGAAGCTGTAGCTCGCGTAAGGCTTATTAAAGATAAGCCAGGTTTTATTGTTAATGGAAAAACAATGGAAGAATATTTTTCTTTGCAAGATTGCCATAGAAAGATATTAGATCCTTTTCGTGTAACTAATTTAGAGAATAGTTTTTTTGTTTCAGTAAAAACAAATGGGGGAGGAATTACAGGCCAAACAGAAGCGATTAGATTAGGAATTAGTCGTTGTTTAGTGAAAATAGATGAAAAATTAAGACCTGTATTGAGAAAAGCAGGATTTTTGACGCGTGATGCTCGTATTGTTGAAAGAAAGAAATATGGTTTGAAAAAAGCTAGAAAGGCTGCACAGTGGTCAAAACGTTAAATTTAATCATTTACTCTTGATAGAGGCACCTGTTAATCAGGTGCTTTTTCTATTGACCGATAAAGTTATTAGTGGTATAATCAAGTTACCTTACTTAGCACTCTTGAAAATTTCAAAAATAAAAAAATATAAGGAGAGAGAAAAATGAGAAATTCTGGTAAAAAATTATCTAAGACATTAAAAATAGTAGGAAGATTTGTTGAAAAAGAATTTGGACCTTTAAATGAAAGAGATAAAGTAAAAAAAAGCGGGGAATTATTAGAAGGTTTTCAGTATACAAAAAACGCAAAGGACCATAATATTTTTGTTGTAATTCAATTACCAGAAGGAATAAAAATAGCAATAGGTCCCAGAGGAAAACTATATGATTTGAATGAAATTTATTAATTAAAAGAATCTTATGAAAGAAGGTGAAAAAATGATAGTACCAGATTTATGGACATTTGTTTGGATATCATTATTAATGACTATTTCCTTTTTTTTGGTAATTTGGATAAAATAAGATAAGAAAACCGCTTGAAAAGTTACATAAGTGTAACTGGACAAGCGGTTTTAAAATTGCCGTTTTTATCTTTTTATGATATAGTTTTAAAACAAAAATACCATGAATATTCTTAAAAATATATATAAACAGCTTATTAAAAAACGGATTATTATCATTGCTGGAGCTATTATTCTATTGATCATTGGTTTTTTCTTTTTTAAAGGGAATAAAGAATCAGAATATAACTTAGCAATAGTTGAAAAAGGGTCAATAAGAGAAGAAGTTTCAGTTACAGGTAAAATAGAAGCTATTGAAGATATAGATTTATCTTTTAGGGCTACAGGAAATGTATCTCAAGCTTTAATTGAAACTGGAGATGTGGTAAAAAAAGGACAAATTTTAGCTAGTTTGGAAAATAATGATTTATGGTCTCAATTGAATCAATCAAAAGCTAATTTAGAGATTGAAAAAGCAAAATTAGATGAACTAAATAAAGGAACCAGACAAGAAACAATAAATATAAAAGAAACAGAATTGGCAAAGGCTCAACAAGATTTGGATAATTATTATCTTGATATTTTTAATATTTTAGATGATTCTTATGCTAAATCTGAAGAGGCAATAAAAATAGATATTAAAGATGTTTTTTTGGGGGCAGAGGCTGCAAATAGTTATGTATTAAATTTTGATTCTTGCGTACCTAATGAAATAACTTCAGATGTTGGATATCTACGTTTAGAATCAGAGAGAAAGCTCAAGCAATGGAAGAATGAATTAAATAAACTTAATTTTGAATATACTGAAGAAGAATTAAATCTGGAAATCAAAAATGCTAGAGAATATTTGACTTTTTTCAAAGATTTTTTTGGAAAGTTAAACAGTGTTTTATTAGCAGATTGCTCCTATAGTAATCCAAATATTGATATTCATAGAACAAATACAAATGATGGTAGGAATCTTATTAACACTGCGATAACTAATATTAATAATTTAGAACAAAATATTTCTTCTCAAAGTTTATTAGTTAAAAAAATACAAGATGAGTTTGATCTTTTATTAGCTGGTTCTACTTATGAACAGATCACTTCACAAGAGGCAAGGGTAGCATATGCTGATGCCGCAATAGTTAATGCTTATGCATTAATTGAAAAAACGATTATTCGAGCTCCCATTGATGGTTTTATAGTTAAAAAAGAAATAAAAAAAGGTGAGGTAGTATTGGCAAATACTCCAGTGATTAGTATTATGGCAGAAAAAGGATTACAGATTAAGACATATATTTCTGAAGTTGACGTTTCTAAAGTTAAGATAGGGGATAAGGTTTTGATAACTTTAGATGCTTTTCCTAGAAAAGAGTTTCTTGGAGAAATAGTACATATTGATTCTGCTGAGACTATAGCTGATGGCGTAGTTTATTATAAAGTAAAAAGTACAATTGATACTAAGGATACTAATATTAAGTCGGGGATGACCGCTAATATTATTATTGTTACTGATTCAAAAGAAGATGTTTTAATTATTCCAAGGAGAGCTGTGACAGAAAAAGACGGCAAGAGCATGGTAAAAGTTCCTGTTAATGAGACCTTTCAAGAAATTGAAGTTGAAACAGGATTAGTAGCCTATGATGGAAATATTGAGATAATATCTGGATTAAAAGAAGGTGATGAAGTAATTACTTTTATCAAAAAATGATAATTTTATGATCGAAATAGAAAATCTTAAAAAGATTTATCGCAATGATTCTGTTGAAACCCCAGCTCTTCAAGGGGTTTCTTTTAGGATTAA
>DASRPB010000017.1:0-2388 GCA_035646575.1 Minisyncoccota bacterium | reverse complement strand
TTAGTTAA
The DNA here is from genome assembly GCA_035646575.1 of Minisyncoccota bacterium. Lineage (GTDB taxonomy): Bacteria > Patescibacteriota > Minisyncoccia > UBA6257 > UBA6257 > DAOVIY01. Next base: position 2,380 of record DASRPB010000017.1, on the reverse strand, counting down.
AGAAGTTGGTAATAAAGTTTATTTTTACGATAAAATTGATGGTGATAATTATGAAATGGGGCAGTATATAGAGAAGTTTGATAAAGATAAAGATATTTCTTTTGCAGACGCTATAAAAAATGAATTGCTTGGTGAAGATACTGGAGATTACTGTTTTGTTAGAATTACAGGAGATTTGGGCGATATGCAATATGCAACTATTGATTATCCCAATAATCTTTGTGAGGATAATGAGCCATCTTGGGTTTGTGCTAATTGCACTTCTTATCAAAAAACTAATGGAGCTCAAAAGTTTATCTATGACAAGAATCATCCAGATGTTTATTTCTTTGTTTCCATTGGACAAGCCTCTTTATTAAGGCATATAGACGGTCTTACCGGGGAAGAAATGAGTAAACTAGAATGGTTTAATAATATTGAAGTAATTGATCAAAGTGCGGAATCTAATACCTGGGAAGGATGGTTGAACTATTACGATAAAGACTATGGATTTGAATTTGAGTATCCTCAAAACATAGAAGTAGATAAAGGGGAAAATAGAACACTTTTTAAAATTGGAGATGCTAAGGGTGGATATTTTTTGCTTTCAGTGAAGGATAATACAGATAAAAAAAATGCTATTGAAATAAAGAATGATTATTATAACAATGATGCTTATGGCTATCAGTATGAAGATTCGTATCTTGATATAGGAGGAGTCACATCTTACAAACAAGGACGCTATGATTTAGGTGTTATAGAAAATTATTTTATACCTAAGGATGATAAAATAATTTATTTTAATTTTGAGTTTAATTTTGAGGCAAGTGACGATAGTATTAAAAATGATAAAAAAGAATTGATAAAAGATATTCTTTCTACTTTTAAACTATAAATATATATGACAAAAAATACAAAAAGAACTATATTATTAATTATATTCGTAGTAATATTGATATTTTTGATAGTTATCTTTCTAAAATACAAAGAACCAAAAAAAACAAACATAAATTTTATTGATATTTGTCAGGGTTTAGATGATAGAAACAAGGGGGAGGTATCTTTTGATTCTTTGAAAGAGAATATAACCTTTGACAATAGATTAATGAATCAAGATGGTGTTTATGAAATATTTGATTTGCCTGAATTTACAAGTGAGGAAATAGACGGTTTAATTTCGGTTATTAGTCAATATTCCGTATCAAAGTGGGGAGATGCTTATAGAAAATTTAATATTTCTATTAGCCCCTCCCATAAAGAAGCAAATATTTATATTTCAATAGGGGCATATTTTGATGACAAAAAACAGGAAAATTGTATTAATACAATAGTTAACGAAGCATCGGCTAACGTCTTATATGATTATTGTATAGCTGGCGGTACCGGAGTAGAACTAAGAGTTCACTATTTTCAGGATAATAATAGAAAATATATTTTTGATAATCCAGAGTTAATTCAATATAGTGATTATTTATCTATCCCCAATGATGTAGAAAAGTGTGCCATAGCCTTATTAGAACAAGATGAACAATATTTGAAATTTATGGATGAAAACAAGTCCTCTGAAGTGTCATGGGGAATATCCTCTTGGGAATTAGTAGATGGGAAATATATTGTCTATGGGTCAGCCAGGACATCTTCGTTTAAGTCAAAAGTTATTGGATTCAAAATAGATCCATTTAATTCAAACATCGTTTTTGATGGAGAGGATATTTATGATTGGGCTTATTAATTATTATAAATAGTAAAAATATTCTTCAATACTAGTTAAATTTAGCTAGTATTTAAATAAATTTAAAAATCATAGTTTCGTTTCGAATCCGACCCTGGGAGCCAACACATTTTTTGTGCTGTAGACCGACATATTTGTCGTAAAACTAGCCAAAAAATCAAAGAAACTCAGTCTATGCTGAGTTTTTTTGTTGGAGTCAAATGAGTGAAAATGGGCTTAAATAATGAAGATTATTAGTTCGAATCCGAGTTCTGTCAAAAGTATGCTATTTTTGATATACTTTAATATATAAATTAATTGTTAAAATTGTATGAAAAAATTATTAGAAAATCGTAGTTTTATGTTTTTTTTAATATTTATTTTAATAAGTATTTTTTTGTTTTTATCTTTTTTTGTTTTTATTATTGCTAAAAGTGATTTTATTGATATTAATGGGAATAGAATGGATTTTATTTTATTAATTAAAGATTTAGTATTCTTTATATTTTGGTTATGCTTTATTCCACTTATAATTTTCTGTGTTAAAAAATTTAAACAAAATTTATAATGTTAAAACGTTTCGTGGTATTTTTGTATAATTAATTATTAAAACGATGCAAAAAATTAATAAAAAAAGAGTATCTATTTGTCTGATAGCCCTGGTAATAGTTCTTACCCTGGCCTTCTTAC
>DASRPB010000016.1:0-11855 GCA_035646575.1 Minisyncoccota bacterium | reverse complement strand
GACATGCACTCTCTATTTCTATCTGAGCAGTAAGTGGCGCACTTAATGTCTTGTACATCATTTTTCACTTCCTTTCTTTCTAATTTTTTAATTTTCAAGTTACACATGTTAGTTGCTATAATTATAAATCTTTGCAGTTATCCTGTCAAGTTTAACAAATCTTAATTAATATGAGGAAATAAAAAAATGCCACCGTTTCAATGAGCAAGCTCATTAAAACAACAGCATCATTAGTATAGTAAAGATAAAAATTTTATCAAGTGCCAAAGTAAATTAAAAAATAACAAAAATATTTTATAAAAAAAAAATAGAGGGGTTATATAAATATAACCCCTCTGAGTTTAATAAAATTGTTTTAATTAAACTCAACACTCTTTGATTCTACAAATACTACTCTTTTAACTGGAATTGGCAAAATAATTCCTATTTCCTTTTCTATATTTTCTCCAACTAAAAGACCAACTTCCATATCAACACATCTCTCAAATTGCGTGCCGTCATCAAAAGTGATGGTAAAACATACTCTATCAACGGTTAAATCTACATTCCCTACATTACTCATCTTGTAATCCACAAGGATATCTCCCAATTTAACTGCATAACATGGGAATGTATAACACGTAGGACACTCCTGACGCTCTTCACATTGTTCACAACAAGAAGCGCAATCTGAAACACATTTTTCTCCATTTAAAACTACATAACTTTTTGTTCCCAAATTAACCTCCTGCTCAAATGCTATGACTTGTACTTCAACATTATTAATACCAGATGGAAGAGTTGGAACAATACATCCAGACAGAAACAATCCTAATACAATAATCGCAGACAACAACAGTATCTTTTTCATCATTTTTACCTTCCTTCTCTTTTAAAATTTATTAAATTTTCAAGAATACAATTTAAGTTCTAAAAAATAACTTTTTTGGGTTATCTCTTATCATTCATACAATACCAGATTATAAATTATAAGTCAAGCCCGCGCAAGTATAAAAAATGCCGCTATTTCAAGGAGCAAGCTCCCTAAAACAACGGCATTATTAGTATAGCAAAGATAAATAATTTGTCAATACCTATCACAAATCCTACTCAATCCTACCATAAGCAGATTATTCTACAGCATCCGTTAATTCTGTTAGTCTAAGCTCATATTTTTGCATAAGTTCTGCAGAACGCTCGGAATCATTACTTAATAATTCACCATAAGCTATCACATTTTCCTCAGTTACTCCATATGTATTATATAAAGTTTCCATATGCGCTGCCCAACCAGTGGCATCATCTACATTTTCTCGCGCGTAATAAGCACTCTGAGCTATTATTTCAACAAAAATATCATCATTCATTTTACCGATACTTCCTAAGGTAGTATCTGTTACTGCCATATCCTCGGTGGTAGTCGTAGTAGAATCAGAACCTGTACTATTTCCGATACCTTGCCATATGAATAAACCAATAATTACCACAAGAGCCACTGCTATGATTATTGTTAAAATCTTTTTTGAATTCATTTTTTATTTTGTAATTTAAAAATTAATTTATTTCGACCTTTACTTTATCAATATTATTATACTAAACTTAAACAATCATTTCATTAATAAAAGGGTTTTTAAATATCATCCTATAATGTTTAATAATAACAGATATTTGTGTTTAAATAAAGATAAAAAAAATGCCGCTATTTCAAGGAGCAAGCTCCCTAAAACAACGGCATTATTAGTATAGCAAAGATAAAAATTTTGTCAAGTCAAATTGTGGGTAACTTAAAAAGACCCGCCATATTAAATATGACAGGTCCTTTTAAAAGATTTCACTTATTCAATAATTACATCGCCCTCAACATTTACATCACCTTCTGGCAGATCAATCGCTTGCCCATCTACAGGCAAAATCAAAATATCTTCTATGGTAGTAGTTGTTGTTTCAGGATCTGTAATAGGTTCTCCTGATTTATTGGCAACCATAATAATAATAACCAATACTCCTACTGCAATTGCTATCATTAACCATGTTTTATTATTCATATTTTTAAAATTCAATATATTATTTTAAACTTTTTTCGACCTTTTTATTAAAATTTTTCCTATCTAATTCAATTATAACAACCTTTTCGCTATCGCTCAAGAATGTTGAAATTAAAATGTAATCATTCTAATTATAACAACTCTAAGCCATTAGTCAAGAACTTAAAATTATTAGTGCGCGTGTCTGGATTCGAACCAGAGACCTCACGAATGTGAATCGTACGCTCTAACCAACTGAGCTACACGCGCACTATACCTATTTTATCTCAACTGTAGCACCAGCTTCTTCTAATTTTTTCTTAATTTCTTCTGCTTCAGATACAGAAATATTCTCTTTTAATGCTTTCGGAGCAGCATCTACTAAATCTTTTGATTCTTTCAATCCTAAGCCCATAATTTCTTTTATGGCCTTAATAATCTGAACCTTTGATTGCCCAGCATCTTGAAGAATTACAGAAACGGATTCTTTCTTCTCTCCACCTTCTTCTTCAGCACCACCAGCTGCACCAGATGAAGCTACAACTTGTGGAGTAGCAGAAACACCAAACTTATCCTCTAAGGCTTTAACTAAATCTGCCAATTCCATAACACTTAATTCTTCAACTGTTTTGATTATTTCCTCTAATTTTTTAGAAATTTTTTCTTCCTTTTTTTCTACTTTTTTCTCTTCCTTTTTTTCTTCTTTTTGTTCTTCTTTTTGTTCTTCTTTTTGTTCTTCCATGATAATTATATTTTACTAAATTATTAAACGAACTATTTTGTTGCTTTTACTCTATCCAATACTACAACTAATTTCTGAATATTTCCATTTAAAACATATAATAAGTGTTGCATTGGAGAAGCTATTGAACCAACTAATCGACCTAAAAGTATATCTTTTGACGGAATTTTTGCTAATCTTATTACTTTTTCCGCATCTAAAAAGGCTCCTTCTGTTATTCCGCCTAAGATCTGAAACTTATTATTTTTTCTAGAAAAATTCCAAAGCGCTTTAGCTGTATTAATCGGATCTTCAAAAGCAAAATTAAGGACTAAAGAACTTGCTTTATCATCAATGATTTCATTCATATAACCTTCTTTAGAAAAAACGATTTTAGCTAAATTCTTTTTTACTACCCTTACCTTAGCATTACCTTTTTTTAATTCTTGGCGTAATTCATTCATCTTAGAAACTTTCAATCCTAAAAAATTAACAAAGTAAATTGCCTTAGCATCTTTAATTTGCTCTAATAACTCTTTGATAATTTGTTGTTTTTTTTCTTTAGAAATCATAAAAAAATAATTAAAAATCTGTGGTTTTCCACAGACAAAATATAAAACATTAAGTTTATTCCTTACCAGGGCTTATGCTTAATCACTGCCTGATGTCTCTGGAAACTTTATTTAAGTATATATTATCTAATTCCTTTGTCAAGTAAGGAGTAAGGCAATGGCAGGATTTTTAATTTTGTGATTGTTAAGTTTCATTAACTTACTCATTTGCATCTAAGGCATTTTGAGCTTCATTAATCAACCGTTGAGCTCCATTTGAGTCTAAATTATAAATATGTAAGTTTGCCATTCTTATTCTTTCTGCTGATATGCCCAATTTCGCTATTGCCCTATCCGAGAGTTTTTTTATCTTCTTGGCGAATAAATCGTTGCTTTTACTTTTCAACTTAGCAACAGATAAAATATATTCTACCTGTCCTTTGTTTTTACTTTCAATTAGATTCTTAACAACAGTTTGAGCCATACTAAACTGTTGATTACAAGAAGAAATTTGATGTTTTCTCACAATAAACACCTCCTTTTATTTTCCTGCCATTACCTTAACTATTAATTATATAACAAAGTAAAATTAAATCAACTTTGATATTAATTTCAAAAAAATCTGGTCTCGAAGTTAAACTAACAACCTACTAATCTAAATTATTGAGCCGAAGGCGGGAATCGAACCCACGTTCCTACTTTACGAAAGTAGTGTTCTGCCATTGAACTACTTCGGCGTATTCATAGCTAACAAACGACCTTCTTTAGCTCTTTTGCTCAAAACCCGACCCTTCCTACCATTTCCCTTATTTAACCCAGCATATGTAGGAGTTAATGAATCACAGTTTGGACAAATTAAACGAAGATTACTTTCAATATTATTACGCCAATTACCATCGATATGGTCAGCAACTAACGGAACCTTTTCAGTCTTAGGATTAATTTTTGACCATCCACATAAGCAACACTTATTTTCAAACTTTCTTCGTAAATATCGTTTAATATAGTGTGAAACTATACCTAGGCTTACTAATCCGCTTATTTCTCCTGCCTTCCATTTTTTGACATAAGATTGATACTGATATTCAGCTCGACATGCATTACTACAATATTTATATCCCGGTCGTGATGTTTCTTTACCACAACTAAGACATTTTTTTCTGGGCTTTTTAGTCATTGGCATATATATTAAGTATACGGGATTTATCGACCAGCATCAAGATTAAAAGTAGCTGCAGATTAAAAAAAGTACTTTATAATTAAGCTACCCTGACCATTTTGTAGAAATTAACAGAAATCATAAGAATTGTAAATACGTTTTATTTGTGCTAAAATTCACTAAATTATGAAGATTATAAAGACATATTTAGATTATGCAGCCACTACTCCCGTTGATCCTCGCGTATTAAAAGCGATGCTGCCTTATTTTACAGAAAAATTTGGAAATTCTGTTTCCTTGCATACCTTTGGTCAAGAAGCAAAAAAAGCTCTTGAAAAAACCCGTTCAATAATGGCAAAAGCTCTTAATGCAAAAGATAAAAATGAAATAATCTTTACGAGCTCAGCAACAGAAAGTAATAATCTTGCCATTAAAGGAATAGCTTTTGCCAATAAAAACAAGGGAAAGCATATTATTATTTCATCAATAGAACATAGTTGTGTTTTAAATAGCGCTGAATGGTTAGAAAAACAAGGATTTAAGGTCACAAAGATAAAAGTAGACAAATATGGATTAATAGATCCAAAAGAAATAGAAAAAGCAATAAAAAAAGACACAATTTTAGTATCAATTATTCATGCTAATAATGAAATCGGAACAATTGAACCAATTGAAGAAATAGGAAAAATTTGTGAAAAGAAGAAGGTATATTTTCATACTGACGCAGTTCAAAGTTTTGCAAAAATACCTATTGATGTACAAAAAATGAAAATTGATTTATTAACTGCTTCTTCACATAAACTCTATGGACCAAAAGGCGCAGCTTTATTATATATTAAAAAAGGAACAAAAATTGAACCATTAATTCATGGTGGAGGTCATGAATTTGGATTAAGAGCATCTACAGTCAATATCCCAGCAATTGTAGGATTTGGAAAAGCAGTAGAAATTTGTGAAAAAGAAATGAAAAAAGAATCAAAAAGACAAATTAAATTAAGAGACAAATTAATTAATGGAGTTTTAAAAAAAATCCCTGATTCTTATCTTAATGGCCATCCAAAAAAACGATTGCCTAATAATACTAATTTCAGGTTTGATTATATCGAAGGAGAAGCAATTATAATGGATCTAAATTCGTATGGTATTGCTGGTTCAACTGGTTCTGCTTGTTCTTCTGAAAAATTAGAGCCTAGCCATGTTCTTTTAGCATGCGGATTGCGTCCAGAGCAAGTCCATGGTTCTGTAAGATTAACTATAGGAAGATGGACTAAAAAAGAAGACATCGATTATCTACTTAAAACATTACCAAAAACCATAGAAAAATTAAGAAAATTATCTCCATATGTACAATAAGAAAGTTCTACAACATTTTAAATCTCCCCATAATTTTGGAAAAATAAAAAACCCCGACGGTATTGGTAAAGTCGGGAATATTATTTGTGGAGATGTAATGTGGATTTATATAAAAATAGGAAATAATAAAAAAGAAGAAGAGATAATTAAAGATATTAAATTTGAAACCTATGGATGCGTAGCCGCTTTAGCAAGCAGCAGCATGGTAACTGATTTAGCAAAAGGAAAAACTATAAAACAAGCCTTAAAAATAAATCAGGAAGAAGTGTTAAAGTCTTTAAATGGTTTACATCCTATAAAAATGCACTGTTCTATTTTAGCTGTTGATGCTTTATTAGAAGCAATTTATAATTATTTAATAAAAAACAAAAGAATAATTTCTGAAGAATTAAAAAAACATCATGAAAGAATAGAAAGAGAAGAAAAAATAATTGAAGAAAAATATAAAGAATGGACTCAGATTGAAGAAAAAATTCATGATTCTAAAGAATAAGCAGGATAAAAAAATAGTTGTAGGAATGTCAGGTGGAATAGATTCCTCCATGGCTTTAATGTTGCTAAAAAAACAAGGATGGCATCCAATTGGTGTTTCTTTAAAATTACCTGTTTGGCAAAATAAATTAAACCCTTTAAAAGAAAACCCTGCTTGTGCTAAAGAATCTTTAAAAATCGCTAGAAACGTTTGTAAAAAATTAAATGTCCCATACTACGCAATAGATGTAAAAAAAGATTTTCAAAAAGAAGTTGTTAGTTATTTTATTTCCGAATGGAAAAATTTAAGGACTCCAAATCCTTGTGTTGTTTGTAACCCTAATTTTAAATTCAAACAATTATTACAATGGGCAAAAAAACATAATATTCAACATATTGCCACTGGCCATTATGCTCGATTACGCTTAAATAATAAAACAAAACAATTTGAGCTTTTAAAAGCCAAAGATAAAAACAAAGATCAATCTTATGATTTGTGCTTATTACCACAAAAATATCTATCCCATATTATCTTTCCATTAGGTGATTATACAAAAGAAAAAATCTATGAAATAGCTCATAAAGAAGGTTTTAAGATATTAACTAAAAAGAAAGAAAGCCAGGATTTTTGTTTTATCACAGGACAATCACTTTGTCCGTTTCTCAAAGAAAAAATTGGAGAAAAACAAGGCCCAATTCTTGATTTAAAAGGAAAAATTCTATCTGAACATCAAGGACTGCATTTTTTTACATTAGGGCAACGAAAAGGCATAAAATTATCCAATGGTCCATATTTTGTAGCAGGGTGGGATAAAAAAAGAAACAGTCTTTTTGTTACTAAAAATAAAAAAACTCTTTACAAAAAAGAGCTATTTGTTTTCCCTTACCACCTTATCTCTGAAAAAAAATTATTAAAACCAATTAACGTACAAGTTAAAACGCGATACCAACAAAAGCTATCTCAAGCCCGCCTAATTCCAGAAAAAAGAAAGTTAAAAATAGTTTTAAAAAAGAAAGTTTTTGCACCTTGTCCTGGTCAATTTGCAGTATTTTACCAAAAAGATAAATGCTTAGGCGGTGGAAAGATTATTTGAGCGGGATACGAGAATCGAACTCGTGCCTCAACCTTGGGAAGGTTACATACTACCATTATACGAATCCCGCAATGTTTTTATTTTTTAAATTTTCCTATTAGGTTATACCAAACCTGAACAATCTTAGAAAAAAAGGAATTAGAAGGTTCTTGAGACAAAGAATTAGAAGAAGTGCTAATTTGAAGCTCAAAATCAGGAGAATCTTTAGGAGGTAAAACCATTACAACATCCTCCCCTTCTTTTTTTAATCCTAGCATTAAACGCGCTGTTTGCTCAAGCGCTTCTTCTCCTTTTCCTTTTTCCAAAAGTTGTTCAAGTTTTTCCTTTTCTTTTGTTAGGCTACTTTTTGTTTGTTCTAAATCTTTCGATTCATCAGTTAATAATTGATACATTTGCAAATCCCCCTTTATTCTTAAAGAAAAAAAGAAAATAAGAGCTAAACAAACTGTGATTAATAAGAATTTTTTCATATTTTAATTAGATTTAGAAAAGATTTTAAGAAAAACTTCTGGAGGAATTTGAAGATTAGCTTGATCTAATAATCTTTTCTTTCCTTTTTGTTGTCTTTTTAAAACCTTCATCTTCCTTGTTATATCACCTCCATAAAGACCTGCCGTAACATCTTTTTTTAATGCTGATAAAGTTTCTCTAGCAACAATTCTTCCAAATGCTTTCACCTGAATAGAAACCGGGTAATTTTGATGAGGTAAAATTTCTTTAAGCTTTAAAGCTAAACCCCTAGCTTCTCTTTCTGCTTTTTTTTCAAAAATTATTCTGGACAAACCTTCAAAGGTTTTCCCTGCCAAAATTACCTCCAATTTTTCTAATTGCGTTTTTTTATACTCAGATACTTCATAATTTAAAGAAGCATAGCCAGAAGAAATAGATTTTAAATTATCATAAAAATCTTTAATTACTTCTTCTAAAGGAACTTGGCAAGTAATAATTAATCTATCAGAAAGACTAAGTGTATTAATGTCTTCACCGCGAGAAGTATTTATAAGTTTTAAAATTGCTGATAAATATTCTGTAGGTGTAATAATTTCCATGTTTACCCAAGGTTCTTCACAAGAAAGAATTTGATCCGAGCGCGGCCATTCGCTGGGATTAGTAATAATCTTGGCTTCCTTATTATCTTTTAATAAAACTTTATATGGTACAGTTGGGTGAGTAACAATTAAATTCAACCCATATTCACCTTTTAAACGTTCCTGAGTGATTTTTAAATGCAACATTCCTAGAAATCCTAAACGATATCCTCTCCCTAATACTTCTGAATTTTCAGGAGTGAAATAAAGAGCAGAATCATTTAATTTTAATTGAGATAAAGAATAACGAAAATTTTCAAAATCCTGTTCACCTCTTTTCTTAATAAGTGAAACAGGTCCACCTTTAGCTAAATAAAAACCAGCAAACACCATTGGTTTTGGATCTTCATATCCAGGCAAAACCTCAGTTGGTAATTTCTTAGCTATTGTATCTCCTACTCTTACTGATCCTGGATCTTTTAAACCGGTGGCTATCCATCCTATTTCTCCAGATTTTAAATTTTCTTTTGATTTCAATTCTGGACTAAAGTAACCTAAATCTAAAACATCACTCTTTGCTTTACTAGCAGTAAAAGCAATTTTTTCTCCTTTTTTAATTTCCCCTTCTACAACACGAATATAAGCTATTACTCCCTTATAATCATCATAATGAGAATCAAAAATCAAAGCGCGAAAAGGTAATTTTGTATCAATAATTGGATGAGAAACTTCTGAAACAACTTTTTTAAGCAATAAATCCACATTCTTACCAGTCTTGGCTGAAACAAGAACAATATCATCAATTGTCGTATCTAATAAATCAGCTAATTCTTTTTTCTTGTTTTCTAAATCATAAATATCTAAATCAATTTTATTAATAGCACCGATAATTTTCAAATTTTGCTTTTTAGCTAATTGAAGATTAGAAAGTGTCTGCGCTTGAATTCCCTGAATACCATCAACTAGTAATATGGCCCCTTCTACAGCAGCTAAAGCACGAGAAACCTCATAAGTAAAATCTACATGGCCAGGAGTGTCAATAAGATTTAGAATAAAACCATCATAATTCATCTGGACAGGGTGCATCTTAATAGTAATCCCGTGTTCTTTTTCTAAATTCATTCCATCCAAATATTGCGGCGTTAATTTATTCTGAGAAACAGTATTTGTTAATTCTAAAAACCTATCAGCTAAAGTAGATTTACCATGATCTATATGCGCAATTATGACAAAATTTCGAATATTTTTACTTTTTTCTTCCATATATTTTTTGAACAATAACACTTTTTAATTCGTCAATTTCTTTAATTTTAAACCAATTACAAAAAATTACAAACACAACAAAAGAAATGATAAAAGCAACAAAGGCGCATAAGGCTAAATTAATTACTTTATCTATAGGAAAAACCCCTTTTAATAAAATTAAAGATAAATAAGCTACTGATCCACTTAATAAAGAAGCAATCGTTATTTTCCCTAAAGAATGATAAAACTTTTTTAATAAAGGAATAGGAACATCTGTTTTAAATAAAAGAAAAAGAATAAGAAAATAAAAAAGATAAGTAGCAGCCACTGCAACAGCTAAACCGACTACTCCAAAAGATAATCCTAATTTATAACACAAAAAGAAACCTGCAGAATAAGAAATTACACTGGCAATAAACGGCCTTAAAGCATCCCCTTTTGCAAAAAATACCCTTAAAAGAAAAGCATTTACTCCTTGAAAAATCATTCCAAAAGAAAGGATAGAAAAAACCTGTATCGTATTTACTGTAGAAGTCCAATTAAATTTTCCATAACCTAGTAAAAATCTAATAATTGGTTCACGAAAAACAAAAAACCAAACAGCTATTGGAATGAGAAAAAAGAATATTTGTAAAAGAGTCTTGATAGAAGTTTTAATAAAATCTTCATGTTTTTTCTCAGCATTTAATTTTGACAAACTAGGAAAAGCGGCAATAGCAAAAGATAAAGCAAAAACAGTTTGAGGTAAATTCTGAATATCATTAGCAAAATTAAACACTGTAATACTTCCCTCCTTTAGCATTGTGGCAATAGAAATAATGCCTAACAGAAAGACCTGATAAGCAATAATCCCTAATGAACGAGGTACCATCATTAAAGCTACTTTTTTTAGACCACTATTCAATTCTCTGAAAATAGAAATATTGAAAGTAAATTTATAACCTGTTCCAATAAGAGCTGGGATTTGGACTAAAATATGAAGAACAGCTCCTAAAACCACTCCCCAAGCTAATCCTTTTAAGCCCATTGAGGGAACAAAGAAAAGAATACCAATTATTATTCCTAAATTATACATTACAGGCGCTAATGCACTAGCTAAAAATAATTTAAATATTTTTAAAACACTGGCAACAACAGATGAAATACCCATTAAAATAGGTTGAATCATCATAATTCTTGTTAAAATAACAGCCATTTCTAATTGCTCAGGACTAAAACCTACTAAAAGACGGGATAAAAGAGGTCTTGTAAATATAGCCACTAATAGAGCCAATAATCCAACAAAAGAACCGATAATTAAAATAATGGCATTAGAAAATTGCCATGCTTCTTTCTTATCTTTTGCCCAATACTGACTAAAAATAGGAATAAAGGCAGCTGAAATAGCTCCCATAATAAAAATATTATAAATCATATCAGGCAAACGAAAAGAAGCATAGTAAATATCTAAATTCCCAGAAGCACCAAAACTACTAGCCAAAAGCGCATTTCTTAAAATACCTAAAAACCCACCAAATATTGCCAAACTACTTGTCAACATTGCGGCACCAAAAATCGTTTCGGATTTGTGATTTAATATTTTTTTAAAATTAACTATCATAAATTTAATTAATATTCCCTCTTAAAATTAAGTATCATATCACTTTCTAATGAGATTAATTCGTTAAAAGGAAAAAGCGTAGGAATTATTTTCACGTCATCAGGCATTACAAGTTGGTAAGAAAATTTTACATCCTGCCCGCTTTGCTTCTGGATTTTTAATCCCCAAGATGAAAAATCAGTCCAATCATTAGATAATTTATAAACTAACTTAAAAGGTTTAGCTGATAATTTTGTCCATGTAGCAACTACTGTCTTTCCTCCTTCTTCATAAATTTCAATTCCAAGATTCTCGTTTATTATTTTTGTTTTTGCTATTAAAGACAAATCCTCATCTTCTTCATATCCTAATTTTTTATAATACGATAAAATATTTTCATTCTTTTTCAAATAACAATTTTCTGCTCCCTTTATAGTTATCCCTTTAGGAAGATAAATTTTTAGATAAGTTTCCTGCAACCTATCTGTAGAATCATAAGGAGGAGCGTTGATTGTTAAGGTGTTTATTATTTGTCCATCAGAAATAAATTCTGTTTTTAATTTTATTTCTTTATTTCTTGTATCTTCAGAAAAATTCTGATTAAAAAGATTAAAAACAACGGCTAAATAATTATCCTGACTTTCTTCTATT
>DASRPB010000015.1:0-25396 GCA_035646575.1 Minisyncoccota bacterium | reverse complement strand
TGTAGTTCCAGAAGATGAAGATATGGAGTTTAGGCAGATATTCAAAGAATGGCTAAAAAAAGAAATATCTTCTGAGAGAACAATTCCAGAAGGCATGATAGAGATGATGTTGCCTGAGCTAGTGATATGGGAAAAGAAGTTTTTTATGATCACTGATGCCACAAAATTAAATAAAAAGTGAATGAGATACATAATAAGTTCATAATAAGTTTAGGAGCAGAGACAAGCCATCTGCTCCTTTTATTTTACTTGATATTGACATCGTTATTGATAATTTTTCTTTACAGACCGTGGAAGCCATTAATCTTCCATGGTGGAGAGAGATTATTCCTGTATTACAAGGTTTTTTAAGAGGGATTTGGAAATAAGGACTTGACAAATTATTTTTCTTTGCTATACTAAAGATGCCGTTGTTTTGAGGAGCTTGCTCCAATTAACAGCGGCATTTTTTTTTGCGCTTTTTGGTGGTATAATAAAATATAAAAATAAATATATTAATTATTATGATAAGTTTAAATCAAGTTAGAAAAAATAAACAAGTATTAGAATTTATTAAACAGTCAGATGAATCTTTAATAGCAGCAGGATATACGGAGCATAGTTTGTCTCATGCTAAGATAGTTTCTATTAGGGCAATGGAGATTGCTAAGGAAATTGGTTTTTCAAAAGAACAACAGGAATTATCAGCTATTGCTGGCTTTTGTCATGATATGGGAAATTTTTTAAGCAGAAGCCATCATCATTATTTTGGGGCTTTACTATTTCATCAGATTTTTAATCAAGATTTTGCTCCAGAGAAATTAGCAATAATTATGAATGCAATTTCAAATCATGATAAAGATGAAATGAATTTTTCTAATATTATTACAGCAGTTCTTGTTTTGGCTGATAAAACAGATGTACGTCGTACAAGAGTGGTCAATAAAAAACCCAAGGAAATAAAGGAAGATATTCATGATAGGGTTAATTTTGCTACAAAAATATCAATAGTAAAAATTAATAAAAATAAAAAATTAATTACGTTAATTCTTAAAATTGACACTAATTTTGTGCCGATAATTGAGTACTTTGAAATTTTTACAGACAGAATGGTTTATTGCAGAAAAGCGGCAAAGTTTTTAGGGTATAAATTTGGTTTGATAATTAATAATTTTAAATTGCTTTAAATTTAAAACAAAATGGCAAATTTATTTATTATTGCCACTCCTATAGGAAATCTTGAAGATATTTCTTTACGGGCGCTTCGTATTTTAAAAGAAGTTGATATAATATTGTGTGAAGATACAAGAGTAACAAGAAAGTTGTTATTACGTTATGATATCAAAACTTCAGTTTTAAGTTATCATCAACATTCACAATTAAAAAAGATAAATTACATTGCAGATTTATTAGAAGAAGGAAAAGATTTAGCACTGGTTTCTGATTCAGGTACTCCAGGAATTTCTGATCCGGGAAATAAATTAATAGATTTTCTTGTTAAAAAAGATATTGATTTAACTATTATTCCAATACCTGGCTGTTCAGCTTTAATAACCGCTGCTTCTATTTCTGGTTTTCCAATGGATAGATTCACTTTTTTAGGGTTTCCTCCACATAAGAAAAAAAGGAATAAATTTTTTGAAGAATTATTAAAAATAAAATATCCGGTTGTTTTCTATGAATCACCTCATAGAATTATTAAAACATTAGAAGAGATTACTAATAAGTCTCAAGAACTTAATATTAGTCCAGAAATAATCGTTTGTAGAGAATTAACCAAAAAATTTGAGACAATTTATAGGGGAACAATAGAAGAAGTGATAAAAAAGATAAAAGATGATAAAATAAAAGGAGAATTCACAGTAATAATAAATTAGAATCATGTATAATTTGAAACAATTATATAAACTTAAGGACAAAATAAGAACATTAGAAGACGAAAAAAACAGAGTAGAAAGAGATTTGAGAAAGATAACAGTGGGATATATTGTTGCAGCCTTTGGTTTTGTAGCTGGTTTAGCTTGGAGGGACTTATCTATGGCCTTGGTAGAATATTTATTTCCGATGAGTAAAGACACTATTTTAGCTAAGTTTATTTACGCAATTGTAATAAGTATTATATTAGCTTTTACTAGTATCTATGTGCTGAGATTTATAGGTAAACCAAAAAAGAAAAAAGGAATTAGAGATATACAATAAATTATTTTAAGAATTTTTTAATATTTATGGAAAATTTGGTAATAGGGGATGAGTTAGCTAAAAAATTAGCTCAGCAACTTAATTTAGGTTTTGTTCCAATAGAGGATAGAGTTTTTCCTGATGGAGAAGTGCAGCCTCGCTTGGAAAAAGAAGAAAAAGCTAATAAAGCTATTTTAATTCTTCAGAAAAAACAAAACGAAGATATTAATTCTTATTTAATTAAGTATTTTTTATTATTAAGAAAGGTAAAAGAGCTTGCGCAAGAAATCATATGTATCATGCCTTATTTTTCTTATGCTCGACAAGATTCTATTTTTCAAGAAGGAGAACCACTTTCTTCGTTATATATTGCTGAATTAATAGAAAAGAATGCAGATGTTTTTATTACTTGTAATATGCATGAGCATAGAAAAAAGATTGGGGATCTGTTTAAAATTCCAGCATATAATGTTTCCCTTTTTCAGGATTTAGCAGAAAAATTTGAAGATTTTTCTGCTTCTAATTCAATAGTCATAGGACCAGACAAAGAATCCAAAGCGTTTGTTGATAATTTTTGTAAAAAATTTCCTGCTGAAAAAATAATTCTTGAAAAAACAAGAGATGTTAAAACAGGGAAAATAATTTTTTTGTTTGATAAGAATTATAACTTTATAGGTAAAGACGTTATTATTGTTGATGATATTGTTTCAACTGGTAAAACTATTTTACAAACCGCTGAAATTGCTAAGGGACTGAAAGCTAAAACAATTAGCTTTGCTTTTGTCCATTCTATTTTTGGAGATAAGGCAGTAGAAGAGTTAAGTAAAATAAATCCTAAAAAAATTGTATTTACAAACACTTTAGAAAATTCTCAATCCTCAGTTGATATTACTAAAGAATTGGCGAAGTGTATTTTAGAAAATAAATTGATTTAAAAAAATGAAAAACAATTCTAAGACAAAAGGCATTTTCTTTCTTAAGGTTAAATACTTGGATATTAACACAGGTTATCCTTGGATTGTTATTATTAATGAGGAAGATGCAAAAAGAATTGGAATTAGAGCAGGAGATGAATTAGTTGTTAGCTGGAAAGAAAAGCGAACAGAAATAGCAGTAGATATTACAAAATCTTTAGTAAAACAAGGAGAAATTGGGCTTTTTAGGGATATTACCAATAGATACAAAATTAAGGCAGGTGATTTATTAGCATTAAAACTTGCTGGTCATGCACCTTCTCTTAAGTTTATTCATAAGAAATTAAATAGAAAGAAATTATCTTATAAAGAAATGTGCGTTTTGGTTTCTGATATAACTAAATATAGAATTAATGATTTAGAATTAGCTTTTTTTATTGCTTCTGCGTTTGATGAAAAGAACTTTTCTAAAGAAGAAATTTATTATTTAACCAAAGCAATCAGCGAGACAGGGGATATGATAAAATTTGGAAAAGTTGTAGCTGATAAGCATTCAATTGGAGGAATTCCTGGTAATCGTGTAAGTCCTATAATAGTTCCAATTGTGGCAAGTTGTGGTGTTACAATCCCAAAAACTTCTTCTCGAGCAATAACATCTGCTGCTGGAACTGCAGATACAATGGAAGTATTAGCTCCCGTAAGTTTGTCTTTAGAGAAAATAAAAAAAGTTGTAAAAAAAACAAATGGTTGTTTGATTTGGGGAGGAGCTTTAAGATTAGCTCCTGCTGATGATAGATTTATTAAAATTACTCGTCAATTAGGAGCAGAACCTTATTCCAAAATGGTTGCTAGCATTATGTCAAAACAAGTAGCTACTGGAATTAATCATTTGGTCATAGATATGCCAATTGGTCCTACTGCAAAAATCTCAAATAAAAAAGATATTCAGTTTGTTAAAGATTTGTTCTTGTATTTATCAAAAAGATTTAATATTAAGATTAAAATCGTTTCTCAGAAAACAATGGGTCCTATAGGAAAAGGCATTGGTCCTTGCTTGGAAGCGAGAGATGTATTGAGGGTTTTGCAGCAAAAAGAAAACAGGCCAAAAGATTTAGAGAAAAAAGCTATATTATTATCAGGATATTTATTAGAATTAGTTGGAAAAGCAAAGAAAGGAGATGGAAAAAAATTAGCTCAAGAAAGCTTATTATCGAAAAATGCTTTTAGAAAGATGAAGGAAATTATAAAAGCGCAAGGAGGAAATTCAAATATTGATTCGGAGGAACTTCCTTTAGGTAAAGTTACCTATGAATTAAAATCTGTTAAAAATGGATTAATTAAATCTATTCATAACAAGAATTTAAATAAAATCTGTGGGTTATTAGGCACTCCTTCGACTAAAGAAGCAGGAATTTATTTAAATAAATCAATTGGAGAAAAAGTAAAAAAGAACGATCTTCTTTGTACTTTTTATACTGACAGTGAGCAAAGATTGATTTTAGCTAAACATGCTTTACAAAAATTGGAATTGTATAAAATATCATAAGGCCTTATAATATATATAAGGTCGATAATTTTAAAAAAATAAAAATATGAATTGGGTTCTTTATCTTCTTATATTGTTGTGGGGGATTTTTGGGATTCTCGCGCTTTTTATTCCTAAAAAAGCAAAAAATTTAGCTCTAAAGTTTACCCATAGCGGTCCTTATTCGGTGTGGGGGATAATAGCTTTAATAATGGCTATTTTGCTTTGGCAGTCTGCAAACTCAGTAAGCGCCACTTTGTTTATTCAGATTTTAGCTGTTTTGGCAGGTATTAAAGGATTGTTTATGTTGTTTTTGCCAAAAAACAAAATGAACGGAATGCTTAATTATTGGACAGGGATTCCAGATGTTTTGTTAAGAGTCTTTGGTGTAGTTATGTTGGTTTTAGTTTACTATATCTTCCAGATGTTGTTTTAGGAGATTAGTTATTAATGGAATGAAGATAGCAGGTATGTTTATCATGCCTGCTATTGTTTTAAAAAAGATAAAAAAATGATACAATAAATTAAAGATAATTATAATTTATGTTTACAGAAATTCCTTTAATTTTTCAACTCATAATTCTTTTGTTTTCTGTTGTTGTTCATGAAGTTTCTCATGGGTTGGCTGCTTTATATTTAGGCGATGATACAGCAGAAAAAATGGGAAGGTTAACTTTAAATCCATTAAAACATTTGGATCCAATTGGATCTGTTCTTGTACCATTGATGTTGGTTATAATGCACTCAGGATTTATATTTGGTTGGGCTAAACCTGTTCCCTACAATCCATTGAATCTTAAAATGCCACGACGTGATTCAGCTATATTAGCTTTTGCCGGACCATTATCTAATTTTTCTTTAGCCCTTGTTTTTGGATTAATTATTAGAATTATAATTACAACTTCTTCGCTTGTATCACTTTTGCCTTTTTTGATGTTTATAGTATGGATTAATTTGGTTTTAGGTGTATTTAATTTATTACCAATTCCTCCATTAGATGGTTCAAAGATATTATTTTATTTTTTTCAGTCTCGTGAATTAGAAATTTTTCTTCATCGATATGGTATTATTCTTTTATTTCTTTTTATTATGCTTGGGGGAGGTATTATTCTACCGCTCATATATTTATTATTTTCAACCTTAACTGGAATCCCATTTAGTTAATTGACATAAAATGCCTTATTTGCTAAACTATTCTTTGTTATGCCTACATTACATCAATTAATTAAAAAAGAGAGAAAGCCGATTATAAAAAAGAGCAAATCTGTTGCTCTGTCTTTTTCTTTTGATACTATAAAAAATAGACCAAGTTATCATCCATCTTCTTTTAAAAAAGGAGTTTGTTTGAAAGTTTTTACTGCTACTCCTAAAAAACCAAACTCTGCTTTGCGAAAAGTAGCTAGAGTTAAATTAAGTAATGGAATGGAGGTTACTGCATATATTCCTGGCGAAGGACATAATCTTCAAGAACATTCAATCGTTTTAGTAAGAGGTGGAAGAGTAAAAGATTTACCGGGAGTACGTTATCATGTAGTTCGTGGTAAACATGATATTGCTGGAGTAGAGGGAAGAAAACAGCAAAGGAGTAAATATGGAACGAAAAAATCAAAAGAGTAATATTTATTATGAGAAGGAAACATAGACAAGAAAAAAATTACGAACCAGATCTAATTTATAAAAGTGTTTTAGCAACACGTTTTATTAATTATTTAATGAAAGATGGCAAGAAGTCAGTTGCTCAGAAAGTTTTTTATAACACAATGGAAAGTATAAAAAAACAAACAAAGCAAGAACCATTGAGTGTTTTTGATTTAGCTGTTGAAAATATTTCTCCAGAAATAGAAGTTAAGAGTAGAAGAATTGGAGGAGCTAATTATCAAGTTCCGCAAGCTGTTCCTGAATACAGAAAAACTACTTTAGCTTGTCGTTGGATCATTAATGCTTCACGGGCTAAGAAAGGAAAAGCAATGGCAGAGAGATTAGCTGAAGAATTAATTTTAGGTTCTAAAAGTGAAGGAGCGGCAATGAGAAAGAAACAAGAAACACATCGTATGGCTGAGGCAAATCGTGCTTTTGCTCGTTTTCGTTTTTAATTAATATTATGAATAAAATATATCCTATTGAGAAAATAAGGGACATTGGTTTTATAGCTCACATTGACGCAGGTAAGACAACTACTACCGAGCGTGTTTTATTTTATACAGGAATATCTCATAAGATAGGAAACATAGATGATGGAGACACTGTAATGGATTGGATGGATCAGGAAAGAGAAAGGGGAATTACAATTACTTCTGCTGCTACTGCTTGTTCTTGGACCCCTTCTTATAGAGATAAAAATCCTGACAATCAATATCGAATAAATATTATTGATACTCCAGGGCATATTGATTTTACAGCTGAAGTGCAGAGATCTTTAAGAGTGCTTGATGGTGCTGTTGTTATTTTTGACGGAGTAGCTGGTGTAGAATCTCAATCAGAAACAGTTTGGCACCAAGCTGATAAATATAATATTCCTAGAATGTGCTTTATTAATAAGATGGATAGAATAGGCGCTGATTTTTATAAAGGTTTGGAATCTATCTATGAAAGATTAACTTTAAATGCACAACCGATTAATATACCTATTGGAGCTGAAGATAAGTTTGAAGGAATTATTGATTTGATTACAATGAAGGCAGTTTATTTTAAAGGAGATAAAGGTGAAATAATGGAGTCAGGAGAAATTCCTGCAGATTTATTAGATAAAGCTAAAGAGTATAGAAAATTATTAATAGAAAAAATTGTAGAACAAGACGAAGAATTATTAAATCAATATCTAGAAGGACAAGAGCCAGATGAAGAAAAAATAAGGGAAATATTAAGAAAATGCACTATTAATGAAAAGATAGTTCCAGTTCTTTGCGGTTCTTCTTTTAAAAACAAAGGAGTGCAACCTCTTATTGATGCAATTATAGAATATCTTCCTTCTCCTACGGATGTTCCGCCAGTTGAAGGGATTCATCCTAAGACAGGAGAAAAAGTTCTTTGTCCCCCTGATGATAAAAAACCATTTGCAGCACTTATATTTAAAGTAGCAAATGATCCTTATGTTGGTGCATTAAGTTTTTTTAGAGTTTATTCTGGAACATTTAAAAAAGGTAATTATATTCTTAATGCTAATAAATCAAGTCAAGAAAGGATCGGAAGATTATTACAAATGCATTCTAATCGCCGTGAAGAATTAGATGAAATACGCGCAGGTGATATAGCAGCTACTGTTGGTTTGAAAGATACTGGAACAGGAGATACTTTATGTGATATTAATTATCCAGTTATCTTAGAAAAAATTTCTTTTCCAGATCCTGTTATTTCTATAAAAGTAGAACCGCAGACAAAATCTGATCAAGAAAAGATGTCTTTGGTATTAAAAAAATTAACTGAAGAAGATCCAACTTTTAGAGTAAGGACTGATGAAGAAACTTCAGAAACAATTATTTCAGGAATGGGTGAACTTCATTTAGAAATTTTAGTTGATAGAATGAGAAGAGAATTTAATATTAAGGTGGAGACTGGTAAACCCCAAGTAGCCTTTAGAGAAACTATTAAGAAAAGCGTTGAAAGTGAAGGTAAATATATCAGACAATCAGGTGGACGTGGTCAATATGGTCATGTTTTACTGAAGTTAGAGCCACTAGAAAGAGGTAAAGGATTTGAATTTGTTGATGCTATCAGAGGTGGAGCAATTCCTAAAGAATTTATTCCAGCAGTGAAAAAAGGAATAGCAGAAGCTTTAGAAAAAGGTGTTTTAGCTGGTTATCCATTATCTGATATAAAGGTTACACTTTATGATGGATCTTTTCATGATGTAGATTCTTCAGATTTTGCTTTTAAGATTGCTGGTTCTATGGCTTTTCAAGATGGTGCAAAAAAAGCTAATCCAGTTCTTTTAGAGCCAATAATGAAATTAGAAGTTGTTGTTCCTGAAAAATTTTTAGGTGATGTTGTGGGTGATTTGAGTTCTAAAAGAGGAATTGTTGAAAGTATGCATGATAGAGGAATGATGAAAGTAATTGATGCGAAAGTTCCTTTATCAGAAATGTTTGGTTTCGCTACAGGGTTGCGTTCTATGACTGAAGGCAGGGGCACGTTTACAATGGAATTCAATTGTTACAAAGAAGTTCCTGTTAATATAACCGAAGAAATAATGGGTAAGCAGTCTTTAACTTGACAATGAATTAGATATACCTTAATATTGTAAATACAAAGGTAATTGATTATTTGGCGAGAAAAAATAAAGATTCGCCCTATGCATAGTCGGGGGGCAAAAAATTAAAAAAATTAAAATTAAAAAATATGGCAGAAAAAGAGAAATTTGTTCGTGGTAAAGTACATATGAATGTAGGAACCATTGGTCACATTGATCATGGTAAAACTACTTTGACGGCAGCTATTTCACATGCGCTTCATCTAAAAGGTTTAGCAAAAAAATCTCTTAAGGTAGATGAGATTGATAATGCTCCTGAAGAAAAAAGTCGTGGAATTACTATCAATGTTCATCACTCTGAGTATGAAACTGAAAAAAGGCATTATGCTCATATTGATTGTCCGGGACATAGTGATTATATCAAGAATATGATTACTGGATCAGCTCAAATGGACGGTGCTATTTTAGTAGTTTCTGCTCCTGATGGTCCTATGCCACAAACTTTTGAGCACATTCTTTTAGCTCGTCAAGTGGGAGTTCCTGCAATGATTGTTTTCTTAAATAAAATAGATATGGTTCAAGATGAAGAATTAATAGATTTAGTAGAAACAGAAATAAGAGAACTTTTAACTAAGAATGGTTATCCTGGAGATAAAGTTCCTGTAATAAAAGGTTCAGCTTTGAAAGCATTAGAAGCCGAATCTGCTGATGACGAAGCAATAAAACCAATACTTGAATTATTAGATTCTCTTGATTCTTATTTTCCTGATCCTGTAAGAGACACAGATAAGCCATTCTTAATGCCTATTGAAGATATATTTTCTATAGAAGGACGAGGTACTGTAGCTACTGGAAGAGTTGAAAGAGGAAAAATTAATATCAATGATGAAATAGAAATTGTTGGTTATCATCCAACAGTAAAAACTGTTGTCACTGGTCTTGAAATGTTTAATAAATCACTTGATGAAAGTCAAGCTGGAGATAATGTCGGTGTATTATTGAGAGGAGTTAAGAAAGAAGAAATAAGAAGAGGCCAAGTATTAGCTAAGCCAGGTTCAATAACTCCTCATACAGAATTTGAAGCTGAGGTCTATATCTTAGCTAAAGAAGAAGGTGGAAGACATACACCATTCTTCACTGGTTACAAACCGCAGTTCTTTATTCGTACTGCTGATATAACTGGAGAAGTTACTCTTCCTGAAGGAGTAGAAATGGTTATGCCTGGTGATAATGTAAAGTTCCAAGTTAAGTTAATCGCTCCAATCGCTTTAGACGATACTTCTCGTTTTGCTATAAGAGAAGGTGGACGAACTGTAGGCGCTGGAGTTGTTACAAAAGTTGTAAAATAAAGAATTTATTGTGCCAACCTCTAATACCGAGATTCAACAAAAGATTAGGATTAAAATAAAGGGCTATGATCATCGGATCCTTGACAACTCATGTCAGCAAATTATTGAGACAGTAATGAGATATGGGAGTGAAACAATAGGCCCGATTCCTTTACCAACAGAAATTCATCGCTACACGGTGAATAGGTCTACTTTTGTTAAAAAAGATGCTCGTGAACAATTTGAAATTAGGATTCATAAAAGATTAATAGAAATTTCTAATCCTAATCAAAAAATCATTGAAGCACTTACAAGCTTAGATTTGCCGGCAGGAGTCGATATAGAAATAAAGATGTAAGCCAGGATGACTAGTCTAGAGCAGTAATCTTAAGAGGAACTGGGCTAGTGCCCAGTTTTTCAATGTTAAATTTATGAAATTTATACTAGCTAAAAAATTAAAAATGTCGCAGGTTTTTGACAGTGAAGAAAAGGTTATTCCAGTAACTATTTTAGAAGCTGGACCTGTTAAAATCACTCAAATAAAAACCGAAGATAAAGATGGTTATGAAGCTATTCAGGTTGGTTATGGATATAAAAAAAATCAGACGAAAGCTTTGGTTGGACATTTAAAAGATTTAGGAAAGTTTTCTTGGTTAGCAGAAATGTATGGAAAGGTTTCTGATTGTAAGGTTGGTGATGAAATTAAGGTAGATATTTTTAAAGAAGGTGATAGGGTAATAGTTGTAGGAAAAAGCAAAGGAAAAGGTTTTCAAGGCGTAGTTAAAAGACATGGATTTAAAGGTTCTCCTGCAAGCCATGGAACAAAAGACAGATTAAGAGCGCCTGGATCAATTGGGTCTACTGGGCTTCATCGGGTGGTAAAAGGCAAAAAAATGGCTGGAAGAATGGGGAATGATCAGTTAACATTAAAAAAGGTAGAAATTATAAAGGTTGATTCAGAAAAAAATCTTCTTTATCTAAAAGGAGCTATTCCAGGCAGAAGGGGTTCGTTAATAAAGGTTATTGGATAAAAATTATGAAAGCGCCGATTTATAATCAAAAAGGGGAAGAATTAAAAAAGATTGAATTATCTGATGATATTTTTGATAAGAAAATCAATAAAAATCTTGTACATCAAGTGTATACAAGCCTTTTGAGTAATCGACGCAAGCCATTGGCTTTTAGTAAAGATAGATCAGAGGTCAGGGGTGGAGGAAAGAAACCTTGGAGACAAAAAGGGACAGGAAGAGCCAGGCATGGTTCAAATCGTTCTCCTATATGGGCAGGAGGTGGTGTAACATTTGGTCCAAGAGCAAAAGAAAGAAATTTTAAAAAGAAAATAAATAAAAAAGTAAGGCAAGACGCTATTAGAATGGTTCTTTCAGAAAAATTTAGAGATGGAGAGATTAAGATAATTCAAAGTATTAATCTTAAAGAACAGAAAACAAGCCAGATGGATAAATTCTTTAAAAGTCTTTTAAAGATAGAAAAGAAATTTCCTACAGTTTTGTTTTTGATTAATTCAAAAGACAAAGAATTGCAAAGGGGTACAAAGAACTTATCTTATGTTAAAATTATGAATGCAGAGAATATTGATTTGATTGAAATATTAAATAATAAATATTTGGTGATATCAAAAGACGTTTTATCAACATTAGAGAATAAATAAATTAATGAGTGTTTTAAATATTTTTAAAAAAAAGGAAACCGAAGAAAAGAAAACGAAAGAAATGAAAGAAAAAAAGGTTGAGAAAAAGAAAGTTGAAGAAAAGAAGATTGAGAAGAAAGTCACAGAAGAAAAGAAGGTTGAAGTAAAAAGCAAGATTGTTTTAGAAGGATCTTCTTCTGCTTTATTATTGCACCCTTATTTAAGTGAGAAATCTACTATTTTGAGAGATGGACAAAATAAATATATTTTTGAAGTTAGTCCTAAAGCGACAAAGAATGAAATAAAAAAACTTTTAGAAAATATTTATCATGTTGAGGTGACTAAAATTAATACGATAAATACTCCTGCTAAGGTTAAAAGATGGAGACAGAAAAAGACTTATTTTAGTAGAAATAAAAAGATGATCGTTACTATAAAAGAAGGACAAAAAATAGAATTAGGAATATGATAAAAAGATATAAACCAACAACACCATCTCTTCGTCATCTTACTGTTTCTGATTATTCTGTTTTGACTGGCGATAAACCTTTTAAGAAATTAACTTCTTTTAAAAAAAGAAGTGTTGGAAGGTCTAAAGGGAGAATAACAGTTAGGCATAAAGGTGGTGGTAATAAGAAGCTCTATAGGGAGATTACCTTTGGTGAGCAGAAGAAAGGAATTCCAGGTATAGTAAAGACTATTGAATATGATCCTTATCGTTCTTCATTCATTTCTTTGGTATCATATACAGACGGTGATTGGTGTTATATATTATCTCCGCAGAAACTAAATGTGGGGGATGAAATTATTTGTAATGAAAAAACACCTTTAAGAAAAGGCAATAGATTAGAATTAAAGAATATTCCAGTTGGAAGTTTAGTACATAATATTGAAGTAAAAGCAGGAGGGGGCGGTAAATTAGCTAAATCAGCAGGATCATCTGCTCAGATAATAACCCAAGATGGAAAATATACCCATCTTAAAATGCCTTCTTCAGAGATAAGAAAAGTATTAGATATTTGTTATGCGTCATTGGGACAACTTTCTAATATTGAACATGGAATGGTAAACATTGGAAAAGCAGGAAGGTCTCGTCATTTAGGAAGAAGGCCAACTGTAAGAGGAACAGCAATGAATCCAATTGATCATCCTTATGGAGGTGGAGAAGGAAAAACGCAAAGAGGAACTAAGCGACCAAAGAGTATTTATGGTAAGGTTACTGGTGGTGTAAAAACAAGAAAGAAAAAGAAATATTCCAATAAGTTAATTATAAAAAAACGAAAGAAAAAACGTAAAAAATAATAATATGTCTCGATCATTAAAAAAAGGTCCATATGTTCATCCAAAATTATTGAAGAAACTCTCCAAGATAAAAATAGGGGACAAAACTCCTATTAAAACTTGGTCTAGAGATTCAGTTATTACTCCAGCAATGGTCGGTTTTGTTTTTGCTGTACATAATGGTAAAGATTTTATTAATGTAGAGGCAAGAGAAGAAATGGTAGGACATCATTTAGGAGAGTTTTCAATTACCAAAAAGTTTATTAAACATGGTGGTAAAATGCAAAAAGAATTGGAAGCAAAAGCAAGGACTGTAGTTAAAGCACCTGCTCCTGTAAAAAAATAAGAAAAATTTAGAATAAAACATGGAAGTTAAAGCCTCTTTAAAATATTTAAAAATCAGTCCTCGGAAAGTTCGATTAGTTGCTGATTTAACTAGAGGGCTATCTGTCAAAGTTGCAGAAGCTAATTTGCTTCATATTCCCAAGAGAAGCTGTAAGCCCTTATTAAAGTTATTAAAATCTGCTATAGCTAATGCTGAACATAATTTTGGATTAGACAAGAATAATCTTTTTATTAAGGCTATTAGAGTAGATGAAGGACCAGCTTTAAAAAGATGGCGTCCTAGAGCGCGTGGGGCAGCTTTCCCTATAAAGAAAAGAACTTCCCATGTCTTTCTTATACTAAATGAGATAAAGGAAACTAAAGTAAAGAAAGGTGGAACTAAAGAAGAGGCAAAAGAAATAAAGGAAACAAAGAAGATAATAAAAACAAAAGCTCCTGCAAGCATTAAAAAACCTGAATTAAAAAAAGAAGAAAAAAGAGCAAAGACATCTGTTCCAAAACAAAAAATATTTCGTCGTAAATCAATTTAAATATTTATATGGGTCAAAAAATTAATCCAAAATCTTTTAGGCTTGGTATTAACA
Organism: Minisyncoccota bacterium; assembly: GCA_035646575.1. Lineage (GTDB taxonomy): Bacteria > Patescibacteriota > Minisyncoccia > UBA6257 > UBA6257 > DAOVIY01. Next base: position 11,428 of record DASRPB010000015.1, on the reverse strand, counting down.
AGGGATGGCAATCTCGTTGGTTTAATTTGAAAGAATTTCCGGCATTATTAGAACAAGATCATAAAATTCGTGAATTTATTAATGAAAAAACTAAAACATGCAGGGTAGAAAATATAGGCATTGAAAGAAAAGCTGGTGATACTAAAGTTATTATTAAAACTGCTCGTCCTGGATTATTAATTGGTCGTCAAGGACAAGGAATAGAGGCTCTTCAGAAAGGTTTAGCAAAATTATTAAAAGATAAAGCACGTATTAATATTTCAATTGAAGAAGTTAAACATCCTGAAATATCTGCTGAGATTGTAGCTCAAAGCGTTGCGGAGGATTTAGAAAAAAGAATGCCATACAGGAGAGTTCTTAAACAATATATAACTAAAGTCATACAACGCAAAGAAGTTTTAGGAGTTAAAATTTTAGCTTCTGGTAGATTAGATGGCTTAGAAATTGCTCGTAGCGAATGGTTAAAAGAAGGGAAATTACCTTTATCAACAATTAGGGCAGATATTGATTATGGTTTTACTGAAGCACATTGTACTTATGGAATAATTGGAATAAAAGTATGGATATATAAAGGAGAAAAGTTTTCAGATATTAACGAACATTAATTATTGTTATGTTGTTACCAAAGAAAGTAAAACACAGAAAAATGCAGAAAGGTCGAAGAAGATTTCGCCAAGTGGAAACTAGGGGGGTGGAACTTTCTTTTGGTAGTTTTGGATTGAAAGCATTAGAAGAAGTTTGGTTGACATCACAGCAGATAGAATCAGCTTATCGAGCAATAGCTCGGTCGTTGCAAAAAGAAGGGAAAATTTGGATGAGAATATTTCCTGATAAACCTATTACTAAAACAGCAGCAGAAACTACTATGGGAGGCGGAAAAGGATCTGTAGATCATTATGTTTTTCCAGTAAGGCCAGGGAGGATCCTTTTTGAATTAGATGGAGTTTCTTATAAAAAAGTAAAAGAAGCTTTTCGTTTAGCTAATTCTAAATTACCAATTAAAACTTTAATTGTGAGAAAATAGATATAATAAAAATCATGGTAAAAACAGAAGAATTAAGATTAAAACAAGAAGAAGAATTAAATCAATTGTTATCTGAATCCCAAAAAAAATTGCGCGAGTTGAGATTTAATTTAGCAGGTGGTAAGGTTAAAAATGTACGAACTATTCGTGTTTTAAAAAAAGATGTTGCTAGAATTATAACTATTTTAAATGAAAAATCTAAGAAAATTATTTAACTATTTTTTGTTTTGCCAATAGGCAAATAGAAATAAATTTTAATATGGAAAAACAAATTAAAAAACAAAAAAGAATATTAAAAGGAGAAGTTGTATCAGATAAAATGGACAAGACCGTTGTAGTTAAAATTTCTAGATTGAAAGTACATCCTAAATATAAAAGACACTATCAGGTTTTTAAGAGTTTTAAAGCTCATGATGAAAAGGATGAATATCATACAGGGGATAAAGTTATTATTGAAGAAACAAGGCCTTTATCTAAGGGGAAAAGATGGAGAGTAAAAAGTAAAGAACAAGTAATAAATAACAAAAAGAAAGAAGCATGATTCAACCACAAACAATCTTAAGGGTAGTTGATAATAGCGGGGCAAAAGTAATCCGTTGTTTTAGAGTATTAGGAGGAACACGAAGGAGATATGCAGAACTTGGTGATATGATTGTTGCTTCTGTTCAAATAGCTGAACCTCGTAGGGAAATAAAGAAAAAAGCAGTTGTAAAGGCTATTGTTGTGAGGCAGAAAAAAGCATTTAGAAGAAAAGATGGAAGTTATATTCGTTTCAATGAAAATGCTGCTATTCTTGTAAATGAAAAAAAAGAACCTATAGGAAACCGTATTTTTGGTCCTATACCAAGGGAAATAAGGGAAAGAGGGTTTAGTAAAGCAGCAGGTTTAGCTCCAGAATTAGTCTAGATTTAAAATTATGAATATTAAAAAAGGAGATTTAGTTTTAATAAAAAAAGGCAAAGACAAAGGAAAATCAGGAAAGGTGGTAAAGATTTTGCCCAAAGATGACAAAGTAGTTGTTGAAGCTTTAAATTTGGTAAAGAAAATTCAAAAAGCTAAAAAGGCAGGTGAAAAAGGACAAATGATTTCTATCCCTAGGCCTGTTTTTAGAGCGAATGTTATGTTAATCTGTCCTAGCTGTAAAAAACCTACACGAATTAGCTATAATAAAGACAATAAGAGTAAGTATAGAATTTGTAAAAAATGTGGTTCTAAAATTTCTTAAATTTATGAAATTTCCTTACAAAGAACAAGTTAAAAAAATAGTAATTCCTGAAATGAAAAAAGAATACCATATTGGTAATGATTTTGGAGTTGCAAAAATTACAAAGGTAGTGATTAATGTAGGCATAGGTCGATTATCTGCAAGCTCTAAAAATAATGCGGAATTGGTTAAGAAGATTTCTGATGTTTTAGCAGCGATTACAGGTCAAAAAGCATCTGTGAGACCAGCAAAAAAATCTATTGCAAGTTTTAAAACAAGAGAAGGAATGCCAGTTGGTTTAAAAGTTACTTTGAGAGGAAAGAGAATGGAAGATTTTATTTATAAATTTGTTAGTATAGTTCTTCCAAGGGTTAGAGATTTTTGGGGAATTCCTTTAAAAAATATTGACGAAACTGGAAATTTAAATTATGGTATTAAGGAACATAGTATTTTTCCGGAAACAGAAAACATGCAGAATATTCCTTCCTTTGGATTAGAAGTTACTTTTGTTACAAATACAAAAAACAGAGAGCAGTCAATGAAATTATATCAATTATTAGATTTTCCTTTATGGCGAAAAAATCAGTAGTAGCAAGATCAAAAAAGACACCTAAATATTCTTCACGAATTGTGCGGCGTTGTTGGCGTTGTGGAAGGAAGGCAGGGTATATGAGAGATTTTGGTATTTGTCGCATATGTTTTAGAGAGTTAGCTTCAGTTGGAAAAATACCAGGAATAAAAAAATCAAGTTGGTAAATTTATAATTTATTATTTAAATCCTACTATGACAGATCCTATTGCAGACATGTTAACAAGAATACGTAATGCTCAAGCAGTTAAAAAACAAACTGTTATTTTTCCTTATTCAAAAATAAAATGGGAGATTTTAAACGTTTTATCAAAAAATGGTTTTATTAAAGGGTTAGATAAGACAAACAAAAAAAATAAAAGATTTATTGAAATAATATTGAAATATGATGAAGAAGGAGCTCCAAAAATTTCTGAATTAAAGAGGGTTTCTAAATCTTCAAGCCGTAGATATACTCAAGCAAAAGATATTTGGTTTTTTAAAAAAGGTTTAGGTCTAAGAATATTATCAACGCCAAAAGGTATTCTTTGTGATAAAGAAGCCAAAAAATTGAATGTCGGAGGGGAAATTTTATTAGAAATATGGTAATTTAATTTTTATTATGTCTCGTATAGGTAAAAAAGAAATTAATATTCCAGATTCAGTTGAAATGATTTTGGAAGGAAATAAATTAAAAGCCAAGGGTCCTAAAGGCGAGGATCTTTTAATAGTGAAGGATGGTTTTAAAATTGATATCAATGATAATGTTTTATTAGTTATTCCTATTCCAGAAAAACAAAAAAAAGATACTTCTGCTCAATGGGGAACTTTAAGGGCATTAATTAATAATCTTATAATAGGAGTTGAAAAAGGATTTGAAAAACAGTTGGAAATTCAAGGAGTCGGTTACAAGGCTGCTCTCGAGGGTTCTGATTTGAATCTTAAATTAGGACACAGTCATCCTATTATACTTTCTATTCCTGAAGGGTTAGATGTAAAAGTAGAAAAGAATATAATTACTATTAATGGTATTTCGAAAGAAAGAGTTGGGCAATTTGCCGCGTTAATAAAATTCAAAAGACCTGTTGAGCCTTATAAAGGAAAAGGTGTTCGTTATGTTGGTGAAAAAGTTTTAAGAAAAGCTGGTAAGAGAGTGGCAAGTACTGGTTAAATAAATTAAAAGAATAAATGAATAAAAACAGTAAAAAAGGACAAAAAGAAAGGAGACACAGAAGGGTAAGGGCAAAAATTTGTGGGACAGAAGAGAGGCCACGTCTTTGTGTATTTAAATCTAACAAGCATATTTATGCTCAAGTTATTAATGATGAAAAGGGGTTCACTCTTGTTTCAGCTTCTGATTTAGAGATTAAAGATTTAAAAAAAGATAAGAAAATTGATTTAGCGCAAAAAGTTGGGGAATTAATAGCCAAGAAAGCGAAAGATAAAAAGATAGAGACAGTTGTTTTTGATAGAGGTGGGTTTAGATATCATGGTCGTGTAAAAACTTTAGCTGAGGAAGCTAGAAAACAAGGTTTACAGTTTTAATTTTTGTAATAATTATGGCTTTTAATAGAAAATCGAAAATAAATAAAAGTGAATTTGAGGAGAGTATTTTGGATATTGCTCGTGTGACTCGAGTAGTAGCAGGAGGAAAACGTTTAAGTTTTCGGGTTACATTAGTAATTGGTAGTAGATCCAAGGATAAACATGAAGTTGGGGTTGGAATATGCAAAGGCAAGGATGTGGCTCAAGCAATTCAAAAGGCAATCAATAAGGCAAAAAAGAATTTGATTACGATTCCAGTTGTTGATGAAACTATTCCACACGAAGTAAAGGCAAAATATAAAGCGTCAAGAGTAATTATAAAACCAGCTAAGAAAGGAAAAGGTATAAGAGCTGGTGGAGCAGTACGAACTATATTAAAATTAGCTAATATTTCAAATGCTAATGCTAAAATTTTAAGTTCTAGCAGTAATGCTATCAATAATGCTAGAGTAACTATTATTGCTCTTTCTAAATTGAAGAATTCTTTGAATAATATTACTAAAGAAACTAAAGAAATCGTAGAAGAGAAAAAAGAAATAAAGAATAAGAAATAAAGAATTATGCAAATTCATCAATTAAGATCAACTAATAAATCATCAAAGAAAAGAAAAGTTGGCAGAGGTGGCAAGAGAGGTACCTATTCAGGACGAGGAATTAAGGGCCAGAAATCACGAGCTGGATCAAAGATAAAATCTCAGGTAAGAGAGATGGTATTAAAATTTCCTAAAAGACGGGGAGTGCTTTTTAATAGCTTGAAAAAGAAATCTTCAGTAATACAATTAAAAGATATAGTGAAAACTTTTCCTGAAGGAGGAATTATTACTTTAAAAAAATTAAAAAAAGCGGATTTAATAAAAAGTAAAAAAAATGAATTTCGTTCAGTTAAAATTTTAAGTGGAATACCTTTATCTCAAAAATATACTATTAAAAATTGCTCAGTTTCTGAAAAAGTAAAAGAAGCAATTGAAAAAGCTGGAGGAAAAATAGATCTAAAAATTAAATAAATCCATATGTTTAAAAGTCTTTTAGCTTTATTAAAAACACCAGATTTAAGAAAAAAAGTATTTATAGTCTTACTGCTTTTGGTGATTTTTCGAATAATGGCTACTATCCCTTTACCAAATATTGATAGGGAACAATTGCAAGTTTTTATGGGCGCTAACCAGATATTTGGACTTTTTAATATTTTTACAGGGGGCGCTTTTAGCAATATTTCAATTGTTTTACTTGGTGTTGGTCCTTTTATTACAGCTTCTATTATAATGCAGCTTCTTACAATGGTTTTTCCTGCTCTAAAGGAAATGCTTAGTGAAGGGACTGATAAGGAAAGGGCGAAATTTATGCAATATTCTCGTTTATTAACAATTCCTTTGGCTGCTTTACAGGGATTTGGTTTTTTGAATTTATTAAGTAGGCAAGGCGTAATTGTTTTTGCTAATCCTATTGATTTAATAAGAGATATTATTATTGTTACCACAGCTTCAGTGTTTTTGATGTGGATTGGTGAATTGATAACAGAGCAGAAATTAGGCAATGGAATCTCTTTAATAATCTTTTCAGGTATTGTTATAGGTTTTCCGCGCCAGATTATGCAGACAGTAATAAGCACAGACCCTACAAGGATTCCTAACATGATAGCTTTTTTTGCTATAGCGCTTTTGATGATTGTGGGGGTAGTATTTATTTCCAGAGGAGAAAGAAGAATTCCTGTAAGTTATGCTAAACAGGTACGTGGGACAAAGATTTACGGAGGTGCTTCTACATATCTACCATTAAAAATTAATCAAGCTGGTGTAATTCCTATCATTTTTGCTCTTTCTCTCTTAATGTTCCCTCAAATGATTAGTCAATTTTTAGCAGCTTCACAAAGTCCATTTATACTTAAAATGGGTCTCTTTTTGCAAGGATTTAATCAAGAGTCAATGTTTTATCTCCTTTGTTATTTTGGTTTAGTTGTTTTGTTTACTTTCTTTTATACAACTATTACTTTTAATCCTGAATCTATTGCTGAGAATTTACAAAAAAGAGGTGGATTTGTACCTGGTTATAGGCCAGGTCAGACAACTTCCAAATACCTTGTTAGCACTAGTAGTAAAGTAACTCTTTTTGGGGCTCTGTTTTTGGGAATGATTGCAATTCTTCCAATAATTATGCAGCATGTTACAGGAGTGACTACTTTTGCTATTGGCGGAACTTCAATTTTGATTATGGTAAGTGTAGCAATAGAAACCATGGACACAATAGAAGCTCAATTAATAATGCGTGAATATGAAATCTCGTAATATCATTTTTTTAGGACGCTCTGGTTCTGGAAAAGGCACGCAGGCAGAATTATTAATGAAAAAATTTGCCTTAGTAAATATAGATACAGGTGATATTTTAAGAAGGTTAGCAAAAAAAAATGATAAATTTGGAAAAAGAGTTTTAGAAACTATTTCTCACGGAAAATTAGTTCCAATTTGGTTGGTAATTTATTGTTGGTTAGACCAGCTTTTAAAAATTCCTTCTAAAAAAGGAATAATAATGGAAGGAAGTCCTCGTCAATTAGAGGAAGCAAAGACATTAGAAGAAGTTTTTTCTTGGCTTGGACGTGAAGATTTTAAAGTAGTTTATTTGCAAACATCAGCAAAAGAAGTGACTCAAAGATTGTTAATAAGAAGAATCTGTTCTAAATGCGGTAAAGAATTTTCTTTAAATTTTACTCCTAATTTAAAAAATTGTTCTCATTGTGGAGGAAAATTAATTCGTCGGAAAGATGATAATCCAAAAGCGATTAAGAATAGAATGCTATTCTTTCAAAAAAAGATTTTACCTGTGATTAATTATTTCCGTAAGAAGAAAATGGTAATTGAGATTAATGGAGAAGGTTCGGTTCAAGAAATTTATAAAAGAATTCTTAAAAAATTATTATGATATCTTTTAAAACTACTGAAGATATTAATATTTTACGTGAAGGTGGAAAGAAATTGGCATTAATTTTAAAAAAAGTAGGTCAAACTGTTCAGCCAGGTATTTCTACTGCTGATTTAGATAAATTGGCTTTTAATCTTATTTGTGAATGCGGGGGTAAACCTGCATTTTTAAATTATCAACCAAGTTTTGCTGATAAGCCATTTCCATCAAGTTTATGTGCTTCAATAAACAAAACAGTTGTTCATGGTCTTCCTTCAAAGGAAGAAATTTTAAAAGAAGGTGATGTAATTTCACTAGATTTAGGAATGGAATATAAAGGATTATTTACTGATACGGCAATTACAGTTGGAGTAGGTAATATCAAGCCGATATATGAAAAATTAATTAAAGTTACTAAAGAATCTTTAGATCAAGCAATAAAAACTTCAAAGGTAGGTAATACTTTAGGAGATGTAGGATATGCCATTCAAAAACATGCAGAGAAGAATGGATTTGTTGTTGTAAGGGATTTAGTTGGTCATGGAGTTGGTTATGCTCCCCATGAGGATCCTGTTGTCTGTAACTATGGTATACCACACCAAGGATTAAAACTTGAGGAAGGAATGGTAATAGCAATAGAGCCAATGGTGACTTTTGATAGTGGAGCAGTAAAAGAAGAAAAAGATGGAAGCTTTGTTACTACTAATGGAAAGGTATCGGGTCATTTTGAGCATACAATTGCTATTACTAAGAGAGGCCCCATAGTGATTACAGAGTGTTGACCTTTTAGCTTTAATATGGTAGTATATAAATGTCTTAAAAAGAACATTTTTTAATTATTTTAAGCCATTTGTTCATTGAAAAATAAAAAAAGAAAGGATAATTAGGAAAATGAAAAAATATATTTTTAGTGCCGAGATTCCTTATTGGAAAATGAGTGTGAAAAAAGCTCAATTATTCTCTAAGAAGGTTCATTCATTAGAATGTGATGGAAATAAAAAGGTTGTCAGATTAAAATTTGTATTTAAGGAGGTGAAATTCTTTAATGAGTAAACTTAAACTTATATTGATGAAATCTTGCACAATAGCAGTTATCGTTTTAATTTTTTCTCCCTTTTTTACCAAAGCTTGGAAAAAAATTCAATTTTTTTACGAAACATGGATTACATCTTTATCAAGCATGATTGCAGAAAATCAAACTCTAGTTGTTATTATAGCTAGTATAGTAGCAGTTGTTTTGGTTTTATGGGTTATTAAAGACGATAATGAAATGGAAAAAATAGAAGAAAAAAAAGAAGAAGCAGAATAATAAAAGATAAACCCTCACATTTATGGATAGATAGATGTGAGGGTTTTTTATTTGTTTGAATTTTGTTATAATTAATCAAATGAATGAACTTTGGACTATTATTATTGCTGGTTCTCCGATAGTTGAATTGAGGGGAGCAATTCCTGTGGCTATTGGGATTTTTTCTTTTCCTTGGCCTAAAGCATTATTTTTAAGTTTAATTGGAAATATTTTACCAATAATTCCTATAATTTGGTTTTTAGATAAATTATCTGGTTATTTAAGAAAACAATTTGATTTTTTTGATTGTTTTTTTAATTGGCTTTTTGAAAGAACCAGGAGGAATACAAAGAATGGTTTTGATAAATGGGGAAAATGGGCATTAGTAGCGTTTGTTGCCATTCCTCTGCCTTTTACAGGCGTTTGGACTGGTTCAATAGCAGCATTCTTGTTTGGGATCAAATATAAGAATGCTTTTTGGCTTATTAGTTTTGGAGCGTTTTTGGCCGGAATTTTAGTTACTACTTTAACTCTTTTAGGTATAAATATATTGTCTTAATTATGAATAAATTTATTGTTTTTAATTTTAAAATGGCTCCTGGATCTCTTAAAGACGCAAAAGAGATTTTTCTTATTTTCAAAAAGTTTTTACAAAAGGTTGGGTCAAGTAAAGTAATTATAGTGCCACCTTATGTTTATTTAGCAGAAGCGTCAAGTATTTTTGAAAAAGAATATTCTTTAGGTGCCCAAGATATGTTTTGGTTTAATCGTAATTCTGCTACTGGAGAGATTTCACCTAAAATGTTAAAATCATTTGGTGTAAAATATGTTATTGTTGGGCACTCTGAAAGGCGGGAATATTTTAATGAAACTGATGAGACAATTAACCTAAAGATAAAGGCTTGTTTGAGTAGTAATTTGATTCCAATTCTCTGTATTGGAGAAAAGGATAGAAAGAAAGAAGACTCTTCTTCGTCTTTCCAAGTAAAAAAAATTCTGTTTGAACAATTAAATTATGCTTTAAGAGGGATTATTCTTAAAGATTCGTCAGGTTTAGTTATTGCTTATGAGCCGATTTGGGCCATTGGAAGTGATTATCCAGAGGATCCAGAAGAAGTTGAAAAAACTATAAGTCTTATTCGTTTTTGGCTTGCTAGACGATTTTCAGAAAAAATAGCTGAAAATTTACATATTCTTTATGGTGGATCAGTAAATTCACAAAACATTTCTTCCTTTTTATCTTCTAAAGAAATTAATGGTGCTTTAGTTGGTCGAGCTAGTACAAATAAAATAGAACTTAAAAATCTTTTTAATAAAATAATAAAAAAATAAAAATATGGATCAAAAAAAACAAAAACAATTAGTTGTCACTGCAATAGCTTTTTTAATTGTTTTAAGTATCAGTATTTTGAGCTGGGGATATCATAACTATCGTCAGGCCCAAAGCATTGTAAATTCGGATCGGATTATTTCTTTTTCTGCTGAGGGAAAAGTTTTGGCAAAGCCAGATGTTGCCAAAATTGTTTTTGATGTCATTAATCAAGGAGAAAAAGCTGATATAGTTCAAAAAGAAAATAATGAAAAAATGCAAGCAGTGATTGCTTTTGTTAAAGAGCAGAAAGTATCTGAAGACGATATTAAGACAATTCGCTATTCTTTAAGTCCCCAATATGATTATGATTGGTGTCGCGAAGATCAAATGGATATTTATTCCCGTTCTTGCTCGCCAAAGATTGTTGGTTATCAATTAGATCAGGCAGTAGAAGTAAAGATTAGAGATTTTGATAAAATAAATTCTATTGTCGGAGGATTATCAGAAAAAGGAGCTAATAAGATTTCCAATGTTAATTTTGAGATAGATGATCCAGAAGCATATAGAAATGAAGCTCGTATTCAGGCTTTGAATAAAATTGAAGAAAGAGCGCAACTTTTGAGCCGAAAAACTTCAATTAGTTTAGGCAAGATTATTAATATTTCAGAAGGTTCAAGTATTTATCCTATTTATAGGGATGTAAAGATGGAAGCGATGTCTGCTGATTCTTCTGGAGAAATGCCATCTCCAATAGCACCAATTGAATCTGGAACTGAAGAAATTAGCATTACTTTAAATGTTACATACGAATTGAGGTAAATGGTGTTGGGAAATATTTATGAGATATATAAAATCGAAAGATATTTTTGATAAGCGCGTTTTAATGCGTGTGGATTTTAATGTTCCTATTGATAAAGGGAAAATTTTAGATGATTTTCGTATTCAACGTGTTTTACCAACAATTCAATTTTTAAGAGAAAAGAAAGCAAAAAAAATCATCTTAATTTCTCATTTAGGACAACCCACTTCATCTGATCAAAAACAACTTAGCCTAGAGCCTGTAGCAGGTTGTTTAGAAGAGTTATTGGAAGAGAAGGTATGTTTTATAACAACATTGGTTGGGGAAGGCTTAAAGGAGGAAATTGAAGAGTTACCAGATAATTCAATAATTCTTTTAGAAAACATTCGTTTTTATAAAGGAGAAATGGAAAATAGTAAAAAACTTGCTAAAGAATTAGCAGAAATTGCTGATTGTTTTGTTAACGAAGCTTTTTCAGCTTCTCATCGTGAAGCAGCTTCTTTGTGTGCAATAACAGAGTTTTTGCCATCTTATAGTGGAATTTTGCTTGAACAAGAATTAATTAATTTAGATAGAATTACTCAGAAATCAGAACATCCTTTAGTTGTAGTTTTAGGCGGAGCTAAAATAAAAGACAAAATATCAGTTATAGAAAAATTTAAAGATAAAGCAGATTATATTTTATTAGGCGGATTAATGGCTAATACGATTTTAAAAGCAAATGGTTTTTGTATTGGTCGGTCGCTTTATGATGAAGGTGCTTTTGCTCAAGCTGAAAAAATAAGTATTGGCAAAG
>DASRPB010000014.1:0-8143 GCA_035646575.1 Minisyncoccota bacterium | reverse complement strand
CATTCATAACATTATGCAAATCAGCTATTCTTCTTGCGTCTCTAGTTTTAGCTCTAGCTCCACCCATACCTACTAAAATCAAGGAAGCTAAAAGAGCAATTATGGTTATTACTATTAACATTTCGATAAGAGTAAAACCTTTACTAAATTTTTTCATTTTTTTTATTTATTAATTGTTTATTATATTTATACGTTTTGCGCTAATTGATATATTGGAAGTAAAACTGCCGACACCAGAAATGCTACCAGGATACCTATTACTACTACCAAAATTGGTTGTAATAAATCAATCATGGTACCAAAAGACCTATCCACTTCTTTTTGAAAATATCCTGACACTTTTCTTAAAATCGAATCCAACCGGCCAGTGCTTTCTCCAACAGCCACCATTTGACTAACTAATGGAGGTAAATATTCATAATCCTTTTTTAAAATACTACTTATACTTTCACCTTTTTTTACAGCATCAGCTACTTTATATCCTATCTTTTGATAAATATAATTACCAGTGGATTCTCCGGCAACTTCAAAAGCAGTAACAACAGGAATGCCTCCATGAATCAAAGTACCAGCTGTTTCACAAAAACGGGAAATAAATATCTTTTTATAAACTTCTCCTATTACAGGAATTCTTAAAATATATATACCCCCGATTCTTCTTCCCTCAACAGAACGGAAATAATTAGTGAAAAGCCAAATCATTCCTAAAAGAAAAACTAAAGCTAAAATTCCCCAATTTTTAAAGAATCCTCCAATGAAAATTAAAATTTTTGTTCCTAATGGTGGAACTGCTCCAAATTCTTCAAAAATAGAAACCATTTGAGGAGCCAAAGCAACTGTAATAACAACTGATATTAATATAAAAGTACCAAATAAAAAGGCTGGATACGTTGCAGCTGATTTTGCTTTATTTATTAAATCATTTTCGTGCTCAGCATAATCAGCTAAATAAGTTAAAACTTCTTCCAATCTACCGGATATTTCACCTGATTTTATCATTTGTATATAAAATTCCCCAAATATATCAGTCTTCTTTTCCATTGACTTAGAAAGAGGCAAACCAGCATCTAGATCTGATACCAATCCAAAAACTAAATCTTTGATTGCAGGAGTAGCTGCTTGAAGATAAAGAGTTCTTAAAGCTTCCCCTAAAGGAACCTGCGATTCTAATAAAGTAGAAAACTGCCGAAGAAAAATAGCCAAATCTTTTTTTGAAATACGCATCTTTCTACCAAAAATTCCATCAAGAATTGTAATCTTTTTTTCAGGTGAAATTTCCAAAACAATTAAATCATAGCCCTGAAGAATACTAACAGCAGTATCTAAAGAACGGGCTTCAACTTTCCCTGCGCGAACATTTCCTTGCTTATCTTTAGCTCGATAAATAAATTTCATATTATCCTAATAATTGTCTTAATTCTGAAGGATTTAATGAATAAGCTTCTGCTGATTCTAAAGAAATTTCTCGTTTACGAACTAATTCAACTAATGAACGGTTTAAAGACATCATTCCTTCTTGGAAACTTGTATCAATGACTAAATCAATTTGATAAGTCTTCTTTTCGCGAATAAGATTTTTTATAGCAGAATTAACAAACATTATTTCACAAGCAGGCGTTCTTCCGCCAGAAATCTTTGGAATAAGTCTTTGTGAAACAATTCCTATCAACGTAGTAGCTAACTGAGAACGAATTTGTCCTTGTTGTGATCCAGGAAAACTATCAACAATTCTATCAATTGTTTGACTAACTGAATTAGTGTGAAGAGTAGAAAAAACCAAATGTCCAGTTTCTGCTGCAGTTAAAGCAATTGATATAGATTCAGGATCTCTCATTTCTCCAACCATGATAACATCAGGATCCTGACGAAGTATTGAACGCAATCCACGATGAAAACTTAATGTATCACTTCCAACTTCTCTTTGATCAATTAATGCTCTGTCTTGAACAAAGGTATACTCAATTGGATCTTCAATAGTAATAATATGTTCCATCTTGCTATGATTAATTTCGTCAATCAAAGCAGCTAATGTTGTTGTCTTTCCATGCCCAGCAGGTCCTACTGCCAAGAAAAAGCCTTGTTGAGATTTAGTAAATTCATGAAGTATTGAAGGTAAACTTAAATCCTCAATTGTCCTGATATTTACAGGAATTAACCTCAAAGCAGCAGAGAGATATCCTTTTTGGAAATAAACATTAATTCTAAAACGAATTTTATCTTCATAAGAAAAAGCAAAATCAATTTCTTTTTCAGTAATTAATTTTTCTTGTTGGTCTGTTGTTAATAAAGCCCCTATCAAACCAGCAGTCATTTCTGGAGTTAAAATCGATTCATTAGAAACTGGAACTAAGTTTCCATCAATTCTTACTGTTGGATGTTTTCCAACGCTTAAATGCAAATCAGATGCTCCTTGCTGAGCAGCTAAAATCATTAGCTCTGCTAGTTTATTTTGATAATCAATGGGCATACTTTTTAAAAATTAATACTTTGTATATATTATACAATTATATCAAAAAAACATCAAGAAAGTATAGGGCCAAACCAAAAGCAGCAACTACACCCGAGATAAGCCAAAACCGCATTGTGACTTTTGTTTCTGGCCAACCCTTAGCTTCAAAATGATGATGAATGGGAGAAGAAAGAAAAAGTTTTTTATGCATTATCTTTTTATAAATTTTCTGAACTATTACAGACAATGATTCTATAACTAAAATAAAAGCGAACAATGGAAGAAATAATGCGGTATCAGTCATCATTGCCACAACTCCCATTGTAATTCCCAAAGCCATAGCTCCAGTATCTCCCATAAAAAAACGAGCTGGATAAACATTAAACCAAAGAAAAGCTACAATAGTTCCAATAAGCACGCTAAGGAAAGCAGCTAAGTTATACATACCATGAGAAAAAGCTACAATTAATAGACAGACAAACCCAATCAAAGATACTCCTCCTGCTAAACCATCTAATCCATCTGCCTCGTTCATAGAAAATGTAGTAGCCACTAAAACAAAAACAAAGAAAAGAATATACCAAACCCCTAATCCTACTTCACCATAAAAAGGAATATACATTGCATCCCTTCCTAATTTAGCCCAAAACCACCACGCTCCGATTAATGCAATCAATGTATAAATAACAATTTTTTGTTTTATTTTTAATCCCCCTCCTTTTACTCCAATATGAAAAACTCCCAATACATCATCCACCAAACCAACAACAGCAGCACCAGCCATTGCCCCTAATGGCAACCATGTTTGAGAACGAGAAAGAAAATTTAAAGATCCAAAAAACCCATTAGTTATCTTGGAGCAACAAAAAAACAGAAATGTAACAACTATTGTGCATCCCCACATAAGAATACCACCCATAGTTGGAGTACCTTCTTTTTTCTTATGCAAAGACATAAATACCGGAGCATTCTTATCTTCGCGGATTTGTTTTCTTAAACTATATTTATAAAGAAAATGGGTAAGAATTGGAGTTAAAAGAATGGCTAAAATAGAAGAAAATACACCTAGAAATAAAATGCGAATAATTTGAAAAGCTGGAGAAGCAAAAATCATAAAATATTATTTGTTCGTTATTAATTGTTCTTTAACCCAATCATAAAGTTTTATTGTATCCCCAAAACGATCAGAAGAATTTAAAACTATAATTGCTACAACCATTTTATCATTTTTATCAGGAAAAGAAAATTCATAAATTGTTAAAAGACAATCTTTTGCCTCAGGAGTAGAACCTGTTTTTCCCCCCCATAAATCAGAAATTTCACCAACCAAAATATTGGTATTTTTCAAATTATGAACTATTTCTTTATCTATTGAATAAACAACATCCTCTTTCTTTCTAGTAATCTCCCCTATGTATGGATAATCTTTATATATTTTCTGGCTTAATTTAAATAAATCTTCAATGCTAGTAAAATTCCCTTTTCTATCCAATCCACTGGCATCAAAAAATGCGCTATTGAATAATTTAAATTCACGCGCTTTTTGATTCATTAAACCAACAAAACTCCCATCTTTTTTTTCTAATGCTTCTTCAAAAGCAATAGCTGCATCATTAGAAGAAGGAATCAAAAGAACTTTTAATAGATCATCCACTTTAATCTTTTCATTAACAACCAATCCCCCTTCTTCTCCTTCAACACTAATTGCATAAGGACTAATAACAATTTCTTCGTCTAAAGAAAAATTCTCCAAAACAATTGCTGCTGTCATTAATTTACTCAAAGAAGCAGGAAAAAAATGAAGATCACCATTTTTTCTAGCTAATAATTTACCTGAATTAATTTCCCCAACAAGATAAGAAACAGCGCTTATATCAACAGGAAGATTATTAATCTTAACATCAACATCAATTAATAAATTATCTTTCTGATTAAGAAAATGTCCATAAAATATTAAAAATAAACAAAGAATAAAAGCTGCCCAAAAAGAATAAAATTTATTTGTTTTTTTTGCTAAATTCATCATATTGAGGTAATTCCTTAGCACTATTAATTCCCAAGTGCTGAAGAAACTCAAAAGAAATATTGTAAAGATATGCTTTGTATTTCTCAGTATGCATAGAACGTTCAATTAAACCCCTTAAAAGAAGTTGGTGGAGTATATAGCTAGAATCCACTCCCCTAATTTCATTTATTCCTGCACGTGTTATTGGCCCTCTATACGCTATGATAGCCAAAGTTTCCTGACTAGTTAAACTTAAATTTCCTTCAATAACTTCTTTTTTTAACTTCTGAATAAAGGAAGTTGATTCTGGAGCTGTAACCATTAACCACTCTTCATTATTATTAATTAACCTTATCCCTCTATTCTGATTTTGAAATTCTTCTTTTAACTCTTCAAGGGCCTCTTTTATCTTTCCTTCTTTTTCATTAATAATTTGACCTAATTTTTTTACAGAAAGAGGTTCTCCAGCAGCAAAAAGTAAACTTTCTATTGTTAATTTGATATCCATATTGATCCAAAATTTTTTTCTTGTTTTATTTTTACTACATCTTCTTTAACTAAATAAAGAATCGCTAAAAAGGTAAGAACTAATTCAACTCTTTTATTCTTGTCAGGCACTAATTCTTCTAGGCTATAATCTTTTCCTTGAGTTAATTTCTGAACTAATTCTTTAATTCTTTGTTTAAGTGTTACAACTTTAATCATTTTCTTTTCTTCAAGCGGAACTTCTTCTTCAAAAGATTCTAAAACTTTTTTAAAAGATTCTGTTAAATGAGAAAGTGAAAAGTTATTTGGCGGAGAAAATTTAGCTTCTGTATCTTTCCAAGGCAAATGAGTAAAAAGATAAAAACCTTTATTCCATATCTCGTACATCTTTATCCCCTGCTCTTTATATATTTTATATAGTTGAAGACGATTTTCTAAATCTAATATTTCTTCCTCTTCTTCAGTTTCTAATTCTAATGTTGGTAAAAGAGATTTTGATTTTATCAAAAGAAGAGTAGAGGCAATAACTAAAAAATCAGCTAATTCCTCAGGATGAACTAATTCTTGATTACCAATATAGGTTATATAATCCTGAGTAACCTGAGCCAAAGAAATTTCAGTAATTTCTAAATTTTTCTTTTCTACTAATTGTAAAAGGAGATCTAGCGGTCCAGAGAATTTTTCTGTACTAATTTCATACATATTATCTCATTTTTATTTCTGCTGAAAGTATCTTTTTAACATTATTTACCAATAAAACTTTAAACCTTTGTTCTAAATCTCTATAAAAATAATAACTTTCTTTCTTATATTCTACCAAAGGATCTTTTCCTCCATAAGCTCGAAGGGATGTAGAATCCCGTAAGAATTCCATTTTTTCAATATGTTCCAACCATAAAGTGTCTAACAGTCTCAGGGAGATAGCTTTTAATATTTCAAATAATTTTTCTTCTTCTATTACAGATAATCTTTCTTGAAAATCTTTTTCTGAGAATTCTTCGTTTATTTCCAAGAAAAGATTAATAATATAATCTTTTAATTGATTATCTTCAGCTTTTTGCAATATATCATCCCTTATTTTATAAAACGCTGTTCGTTGTCTGTTGATAACATCATCATATTCCAAAACATGCCTTCTAATATCAAAATACAATCCTTCTATCTTTGATTGAGACATTTCTATAGATTTAGTAACCATTTTATGTTCAATTGGTGCATCTTCTGGCCAACCTAATTTTTCCATCATTCCAGACAAATATTTAGGAGCAAAAACACGCATCAAATCATCTTCAAGAGAAATAAAGAATTGGGAAGAACCTGGATCTCCTTGCCTACCAGATCTTCCTCTTAATTGATCATCAATTCTCCTAGCTTCATGCCTTTCAGTTCCTAAAACATAAAGACCACCTAATTCCAAAACTTTTTGCTTTTCTTCTTCATCAAGTGGGTTACCTCCCAAAACAATATCAACACCCCTACCAGCCATATTAGTAGCTACTGTGACAGCATTTAATCTACCTGCTTGAGCGATTATTTCCCCTTCTTTTTCATTATTCTTAGCATTTAGAACATTATGAGAAACGCCTTCTCTTTTTAAATACAGGCTCAATAATTCATTTTTCTCTACAGAAGGAGTTCCTATTAATATTGGTTGGCCTTTTTCATTTCTTTCTTTCACTTCTTTTGCAATAGCTTTTAATTTACCTTCTTCTTTACTATAAATTCTATCAGGTAGACTTTTTCTTATCATTGGTTTATTAGTTGGAATAACTATGACCTCTACATCATAAACTTTTTTAAACTCTTCTGCTGAAGTAATGGCTGTTCCAGTCATTCCTGATAATTTTTTATACATTCTAAAATAATTTTGCAAAGTAATTGTTGCAACTGTTCTGCTTTCTCTTTCTATTTGGACTCTTTCTTTTGCTTCTAAGGCCTGATGAAGACCACCAGAATATCTTCGTCCAGCTAAAAGCCTACCAGTAAATTCATCAACAATAATTACTTTTCCATCTTTTACTAAATAGTCGCGATCTTTTAGAAAAAGATAATTAGCTTTTAAAGCTGTTTCTAAATGATGTACATACAATAATCCCTTTTCATCAAAAATATTAAATCCAAAAATCTTTTCTATTTTATTGAGTCCTTCTTCAGTCAAATTTACTGCCTTATCTTTTTCATCTATTATAAAATCCCAATCTTTTTTAAGCTTTGGGACTATTTGAGTAAATTCTTGATATAGTTTTGCTGCTTGTTGATCTGGAACAGATATGATAAGCGGTGTTCTAGCTTCATCAATTAAAACACTGTCCACTTCATCAATAATGACATAATTATGTTCTCTTTGAACTTTTTCTTCTAGAGAAGAAACTAAATGATCACGTAAATAATCAAACCCAAATTCTGTATTAGTTCCATAGGTAATATCTGCCAAATACGCTTCTTTTCTATCAACAGGACGTAAAAATTCTTCAAACACTTTAAATGACCCTAATTCATCTCTTTTTTGATCTAATTCTTCTCTTTCTTTTTCTGTTTCTAATTTATACTCTGGATCATAAATATATGCCCCATCATGGCCCAAACATCCAACAGTTAGTCCTAAATAGTTATAAATCTGCCCCATCCAAACAGCATCTCTTTTTGATAAATAATCATTAACAGTAACCACATGTACTCCTTTACCTTCTATAGCATTTAATACTACCGGCAAAGTAGCAGCCAAAGTTTTCCCTTCTCCTGTTTTCATTTCGATTATCTTTCCTTCATGTAATCCAATGCCTCCTAATAACTGAACATCAAAATGCCTTTGCTTTAAAGTGCGCAAACTTGTTTCCCGCGTTAAAGAAAAAACCTCTGGAAGAATTTCATCTAAAGAAGTTCCTTGTTCAACTTCTTTTTTTAATTTATTAATTCTTTTAGAAAATTCTTCTTGAGGTAATTGATGAATCTCTTTTTCTTTTTCGTTAATCTCAGCAATAACTTTTGCTTTTTGCTTTTGATAACGAACACTGGGATGAGGAAAAAAAATATCTAATAAAGACACAATTGAAATTTTTAATTAAATTATAATTTATTTTCTATTGAAGAAAATTTACAAACGAAGTTTGTTTTTCAAAGCGCGCGCTAATCTTCTAAAACGACCTTCCTTTAATTCTTTTTTCTTGATTATTAAACTTTTTAATTTATCTTTTAATCTATTT
>DASRPB010000013.1:0-2200 GCA_035646575.1 Minisyncoccota bacterium | reverse complement strand
TGTCCTTGTACTTATCCTGATTGTCCAAGAAAGGGCATTTGTTGTGAATGTATAAAATATCATTTAGTGCATAATGAATTGTCTGCTTGTTGTTTTTCAAAGGAATCAGAAAAGACTTTTGATCGTTCCTTTGAAATGTTTATTAAAGAACAAAAGAGCAGGCCTAAGGAGTGAATTTATTGAGGGTTAACCTTGATGGATTGAAAATTTAACTTTATATGAGAATTTTAATCGGTTCACTAACGTATCCTTTAAGCAACGGGGTGACTATTTCCATAGATGCAACTGTTGACGGTCTTATCGCAAAGGGAGATAAGGTCCTTGTTATGGCTCCAAGATATAAGAAGATTAAACATAGGCCTGAACATCGCCCAGTACCTTTTTCAACCTTCGTCAAAGCTCTTGGCTCTCTAATCGGTAAAGAAGAAAGAACCTTTGGAATTACAGCTTCCTACTATATAGAGAAAATTGCCAAAGAATTTAAGCCAGATATTTACTGGCTTCATACTTTAACTTGGGGTCCGAATGCCTTTGAATTAAATATGCTTAAATCAGATAAGCCAAAAGTGCTTACTTATCATACTTTAGTTGAAGAGTATGGCAGAATGTATGGAGGAAAAATTGGAGCTGATTTAATGCGCAGGCGATCTAAATCAGTTGCCAACAAAATGGATGTAATTATTACTCCCAGCAAAGTAATTAAACAAAAATTACGCAAATACGGCGTAGTAAAACCAATATATGTTATTCCCACAGGTATAAATATCGTTAAAAAGTATTTTACTAAACAAGAGCTATGCACAAAATTCAATATTCCTCCAAATTCAAAAATATTACTTTTTGTAGGAAGAGTGTGTAAAGAAAAGAATATAGAGGCGCTTTTAAAAATAATGAAGAAGATTAAAGATAAAGATCGTGGTATATTTTTATTGATTGTCGGACCTGGGGATATTAAAAAATTTAGTGTTCTGGCTAAAGAAATGAATGTGGCAGACAGGATTATTTTTACCGGAGCTCTTCCAGTAGAAGAGACGCATAAAATATACGGAGGCAGTGATATTTTTGTTTTTCCTTCAAAAACAGAAACTCAGGGACTCGTTATCGGAGAGGCAATGATGGCTGAAACGCTGGTAGTAGCTTTTGAATCGCAAATTCAGCAGGAAATTTATCCAAAAGCCATATCCATTGTGGTTAAAAATGAATCAGAATTTTCAACTGAAGTTTTGGATATTCTTAAAAATCGGCAAAAAAGAGATAAGATGGTAAAAAAGGCAAAGGAATTTGTTTTGGAAAATTTTTCGCGAGAAGCAATGACCAGAAAACAAAAAGAATTATTTTCAAAACTTTATGATAGATCAAGATTATAATATTGCCCCATAAGGATTTTTAACATTTGACGTTAATCAGTTAATCTTAGATCAACAAAAGGTCAAAAAATCATTGGAAAATATTACGAGATTAACCCTCGTAATATTCTTTTTGAAATGGTAGTCTAAATAGATGAAATTAATTTTAAAAAACAAATATTTTCTATTAAGGCACGGAAAGACTATTCATCAAGCAGAGAAGAAGGATATTATTTACAATTATCCTGATGATAATCCTGCTTGTGCTTTATTAGAGCAAGGAATAAAAGAAGCTCAATTAGCTGGGGAAATACTTAAAGGAAAAAATATTGATTTAATATTTTCATCAGATATTTTAAGAACAAGACAAACAGTTAAAATTGTTGCTGAATTAATTAACTATGATATAGAAAAGATTGTTTATGATAAAAGGTTAAGAGATATTAATTGGGGAATATTTGGGGGAAAATCTAAAGAAAAGGCCTGGGCTTATTATGACAATGATATGATGAAGAAATTTGAACAAGGTGTTCCTCAAGGAGAGAGTTGGGACCAGTGCAAAGAAAGAATAATAGAAGTTTTAAAGGAAATTGAAGATAATTTTGAAAACAAGAATGTTTTAATAGTTTCTCATGGAGATCCTTTATGGCTTTTAGAAGGATATATGAGAGGAAAAAGTAATGAAGAATTAATTCTTGAAAAAAATAAAAAAGACGATATTAAAACTGGGGAGATAAGAGAAATTAATAATTAAATTAAAAATTAATTGAAAAAACTATGTTTGATAAATTAAAACAAATAAAACAACTAAAAGAATTAAGAGATTCTTTTTCTCAAGAGAAGGAGGAAGTAGA
>DASRPB010000012.1:0-22958 GCA_035646575.1 Minisyncoccota bacterium | reverse complement strand
ATTTTCTTTTCTTTCATTCTTGTTACTACATTACCACCAGCCCCTCCTACTCCTATTATCTTTATCTTAATATTTTTAGTCAAAAAATTCTTTTTCTCTTCTTTGTTCTTCTTCTTTGGCTTTGATCTCTTAATTATTTTCTTAATTATTTCCTTAACTGGCTTCTGAACCAACTTCTGCTTTTGCAACTTCTGTTTTGGTTTTTTCTTTAACCTTTTGCTTTGTTTTTTTATTTTTTGTTTTTTCTTCATAGAAACTTAATTTATTAATCTAAATAGAAAATTTATTAAAATTTATTAAAAAAATTAGAAATTTTTTCAAGAATTCCACCCACTAGTGGTGGATCATTTTTCTTCTGCGACATTAAATTAAGCAATCCCAATACAGGGACAAAAGACAAATCAGGATTTTCTCTATACCATTCAATATCTGGATTAGCTAGTCTTACAGGAAGTTTAAATTTTTCTCTGGCTAATTCAGCAATAAAAGGCATTTTAGCTCCTCCACCATAAAGAACCACGCCACCAGGAAGTTTTCCAAAACGGTCAATTTCTTTTAATCTATCTGCTACTAAATCAAAAATTTCTGATAAACGAGCCTCAATAATTTCTGCTAAAAATTTCTTACTTATCCTTTCACTGGATTCAGCTTCTTCTAAATAAACGCCCAAATCTATATTTTCATTTTTACCGATTTTCTTCTTAGTTGCCACACCTTCATTAACCTTTATTTTTTCAGCAATATCAATATATGTTTTTAAACCTACTGCAATATCATTTGTAATGCTATCTCCTCCCATAGGAAATACTTGTAAATCTAAAATTTCATCATCTTCATAAACACAAGCGCTAGTAGTACCAGCACCTAAATCTAGGGCTATTGCTCCTAAATCTTTATCTTGATCAGAGAGAGCAATTTCTGCTCCTGCAAATGGCAAAACAATCTTTGGATCAAATTTTAATTTAACCAATTCGCCTAAACGATCAATATAATTAATATTAGGGCTAAAGGCATCAATCAAAAGACATTCTGTCTCGATTTTTAATCCCTTCATTCCTACTGGATCTTTTACTTTAGCTACCCCATCAACGATATAATTTCTTGAAACAGTTTGAACTAAAGTCCTATTAGGAGGAAGAGCAAAAGCTTGAGCAGCTTTATCAGCTCTTTCTTTATCTTCTTCAGTAATTTCCTGATCTGGTCGTGAAACTACAGCCACCCCTTTAGAAAGACAAGTTTTTAAATTAGGCCCTCCTATACCTACGATGGACCTTTTAAAATTAATATTTTTTAGCATTCCTTCAATTTCCGCAATCAGATTGTCCAACTCTTCTGCTGTTTCTTCTAAATTTACAATCTCCCCTTTTTTAATACCTCGGGATTTTCTATGAGCTGGTAAAATAACATTACAATTACCAGAATCTTCTTTGCCAACCAAAGCCTTTATATTAGAAGTACCTAAATCTATTGCTAAAATATGAGAACGCATATTTACTAATTACTTATTAATTGCTTGTAAAATTTTATTTTCTAAACGTTCCATTTTCATCTTATCTTTTTTCTTATCATGAACATAGCCATAAAGATGCAAAATACTATGAACAACTAATTTTTGATAAAAACAATCAAGAGAAATATCAAATTTTTTAACTTGTTTTTTTATTTCTTCAGGACAAAGGAAAATATCCCCAAGTATTTTTTCTTTTTCCCCTAATTCTGTCACAGGAATTTCATTTAAAGGGAAGGAAAGAACAGTAGTAGCTTTATTTTTGCCACGCCAATAATTATTCAATCGACGAATGTTTTGAGAATTAACAAAAATTAAAGACAAATCTATCTTTACTCTCTCTCCAATCTTTACTAAAGATTTTTCAACAATACTGCAAAAGAATCTTTTTGAAGGAATATTTTGCCTATCTAAATTATATATTAAAACTTCGGGTTTGAAAACCATTGTTTTAAAGTATCCCCTTTTTTCTTTTTCTATTTACTTCTTTAAGAACCTCTATTTTATGAAGAGCAGATGATTTCATACTTCTTTTGCTTGGCTTTGGAATATAAAATCTTCTTTTACGAGCCTCTAAAAGCACACCGCTTTTTTTTATAATCTTAAACGCTCTTCCTAGAAAAGAATTCAAATTTTCTCCTTGTCTTTTTTTTACTGTAATTGGCATAATCTAAATAATTCTTTATTTTAAAATGTTTATTTCTTTTGTTTTTTTAATCTCTTTTTAACCTCACTAGTAATTTTTTCTAAAGGAATTAACTCTTGAATACCTGAGCTCATATCCTTTAAAATTATCATACCATCTAAGACCTCCTGCTGTCCAAGGATAAGAACATAACTTACGCCTAATCTATCTGCTGCTGATAACTGTGCTCTTAGGCTATCTTTTCCCAAGCTTTCTCCAAGTAAGATATTTTCTTTACGAAATTGATCCAAAAGTTTGAAAGATTGTCTTCTTGCTAGATCTCCTATTTGCACCAAATATATATTTGGTTTTGGAACATTAAAATTTTTACTTTTTTCAACTAATTCTTTCATCAATCTTTCAACGCCAAAAGCAACACCAGCAGCTGGTTTATGCGTTCCTCCTAAAATTTCTACTAATTTATCGTATCTTCCTCCTCCAGCTAAAGCAATCTTATTTGTTCCATCACCAAGAGAAAATTCAAAAACAGTTCTTGTATAATAATCAAGGCCCCGGACCAATGTTTTATCTAAAATATAAGGAATATTTAAATAATCTAATAATTCTAAAAGGGACTTAAAATGATTTCTGCATTCTGGGCAAAGATAATCTAAAGCAGTTGGAGCTCCTTCTTTAATAGATAAACATTTTTCAGACTTACAATCCAAAACCCTCAAAGGATTTTCTTTTATACGTTTTTGACAATCAGCGCAAATTTGTTTGTTATGCTTCCTGTAATATTTTTTTAATTCCTTGATATAATTTGGGCGACATTCAGAACAACCAATGCTATTAAGCAATAAACAAATATCTTTTTTCTTAAACCCTAAATTTTCTAAAAAAAGCCTTGATGCAATAATTATTTCTGCATCAGCAGCATAAGATTCGTCTCCAATCATTTCTACTCCTAATTGATAGAATTGACGATAACGGCCAGCTTGAGGTCTTTCATGACGAAAAAAAGGGCCAAAATGATAAAGCTTAACTGGTTGAGGTAAATTAGACATTCCCCTTTCTATATATGCCCTTACTACTGAAGCCGTTCCTTCTGGTCGAAGAGCTAATAACTCCTCACTTTCTTTGGTTTTTAGAATATACATTTCTTTATTCGCAATATCTGTATCCTTGCCTATGCCTTTAGTAAATAATTCTGCTTTTTCTAATATTGGAGTTTCAATTCTTTGAAAACCATAATGTTCAAAAATCTTTTTAGCATTAGATAAAATCCAATCATAATAGAGCCAATCTTTTGCCAAGATATCTTTCATTCCGCGAAGCGCCTGAAACGATTTTTTTCTAGAAACCATAAGCCATTATTCTTTGTGAAGGCCAAAGTCGAAGCCAAACCCTGCCAACTATTAATTCTTTTTCTAAAGGCCCCCAATTACGTGAATCAGAAGAAGCTAAACGATTATCACCTAAAACAAAAAGTTGATTCTCTTCCAAAGTTAAACTAAGGTTACCTGAAGTATTTACCCCTTCTGGTAAAAAATCTTGATTTAAAAGAACCGAGGAACCAGAACTATCAAATACATTTATATTACCATTTTCTACTTTTATTGATTCCAAAGGCAAACCAATAATTCTTTTGATATAATATTGACCTGGATGATTAGGGGCTTTAAAAACTATTACTTCATATCTTTCTGGCGTTCGAAAACGGTAAGACAACTCATCGATAATAAGATAATCTTGTGTATAAAAATTTGGCTGCATACTACTGCCATAAACTATAAAAGGTTGAACTAAAAAATATCTTATAGGGACAACTATAAGAATAGCAATAAAAATCATTTCTATATTTTCCCAAAGGATTTTCTTCCACATATTAGTAAAAATTCTTAATGATAATACCATAATTGAATCCTCAAAGCAAATGTGTTAAATTATACAAAGCATGACATTAATTAAGAAAAAAATTACTTTATTTGGATTAATTATTGGTGGGATTGTCCTCCTGTTTTTTTTATTTTTAGGATTAAATGATTCAAAAAAATTCTCTTTTTCTTATGATAACGCTTCTAATATACTCTCGGAAAGCGAAGTTCTAAAATCAGAAGATTCACCAATCAATATACTCTTTTTAGGAATATCAGGAGAAGGCTCATTAGGCGCCTTTCTTACAGACACTATTTTTGTTACCAGTATTATTCCTTCTAAAAAACAAATTACGATGATTTCTTTACCACGAGATTTATGGGTAGAAATTCCAAATGGATCTACTGAAATGAAAATTAATTCTCTTTATCAATTAGAAAACAGAGGAAAGAGTTTTTCCAAAGCAGATTCTTATAATCTAATAAAAGAAAAAGTAGAAGATATAACAGGGCTACCTATAGACCATGCCCTTATTCTTGATCTAAAAGGAGTTGAAAAATTAATTGATTCTTTGGGAGGGATAGATATTTGGCTTAAAGCAGATATGGTTGATCCAAACTTAGTAAACCCACATAACCCTTCGGAGATTTTTCATCTCTCTGCAGGATGGCGTCATTTAGACGGAGCATTGATTATAAAATTTATTCGAACACGTTATGCCCCTAATGGTGATTTCTATAGAATTGAACATCAGCAACAAATAATTGCAGCTTTAAAAGATAAGCTCACTAAGTTAGCTGATGTCTGGAATTTAATTAGTTGGCTAAAAATTTGGCAATCTTTAAGTGGACACTTCATTACTGATTTAGATTTTAATACAATATGGCAAATGTTCCCTGTTGTAAAAAATATCTCTTCTGGCCAAATCCAATATTTGAGCATAACAAACAGATCCCCCGATGAATTATTAATGACTTCTACTACGTATGATAGCTGGTCAAAAAAAGATATCTATATCTTAATACCAAAAAAAGGATTTGAAAATTATGAAGAAATTAATAATTATATAAAAGAAAAAATTTATGAATAAAAATTTTCTTTTCGTTGGTTTAGGAAACCCTGAAAAAAAATATGAAAAAAACCGACATAATATCGGCCGTAATTTTATTATATTTTTAGCAAAAGAATGGAACAGTTCTGATTGGGAAAATAATAAAAAATGCTTCGCTGAAATAAGTTATATTAATAAAGAAAACGAAAAACTTATTTTAGCCAAACCATTGGTGTTTATGAATAATTCAGGAAAAAGTATAAACCAACTTAAAAGATTTTATAACATCCCCCTAAAAAATATATTCGTTGTACAAGATGATGCAGATATAAATTTAGGAGATTTCAAAATAAGTTATGATCGCGGATCAGCAGGACATAATGGTATTAAATCCATTATTGATCACCTTAAATCAAAAGCCTTTCACAGAATAAGAATAGGCATTAGGCCTTTTTCTAAAACAAGAAAAAAAGCCGAGGATTTTGTTCTCAAAAATTTTACTCTTCAAGAAAATAAAATTCTAGAAAAACTCTTTCTTGTTATAGAGGAAGAGATAAATAACAATACGAAAAATTAAAATACTGAGTATTCCTAATACTAAAGTGCTAAAAGAAAGGTAACTCAGAAGCAAAAAAAATTCTAAATTTATAAGAATCAAAACAAAAAATGACGGTAGAAAATCCAGAAGTGAGGTGTTAATAGAAAAAAAATAAAAATAGGAAAAAACTATTAATCCTAGAGCGTAAGTTAAGAATGCAACCCAAAAAGGATAATTTAGAAAAAAATAAAAACCATAAGAAATAAATACCCAGAACGAAAAAAGATAGTAAAACAATGGTTCCTGCCAACTTTTTCCTTTTGATAAAGAAAAGAACAATTTCTTTCCAAGAAGACACAAAAACACTAAAATAAAGCCAATTACCCATAAAGGCTTTACATAAAGAATTAAAATATTAGCTTCTAAAAAAGCCAAAAAAAGAAAGACAAAATTAAACCAAGAAAGACCCAAAAATAATTTCCACAAAAAGATTACTAAAAAACACAAAAGAATAGATTGAAAAAGATTTAAGGAAAAAAGAATACTACCAATTAAACAAAGGCTATAAACTAAAAAGAAAAAAAATATTTTAATTCCAAAAAAAGAAAAAAAATCTTTTAATTTTTGCATAAATTCAATCTATTTTTCTTTAAGAAAACAGCAATTTTGTTCCCTTCTTTTATCTGTCCTTTAATAATTTCATCAGCTAGATGATCTAGAATTTCTTTTTCTATTAATCTTTTTAATGGTCGAGCTCCATAATCAGGACTATAACCACTTTTAGCTAAATATCTTTTTGCTTCTTTGTCTAGTTTCAAAGAAATCTTTTTATCAGCTAGTCTATGATTAACTATATCTACTTGTAAATCTACTATTTTTTCTATATCACGAATGCTTAATGGATTAAAAATAACAATTTCATCAACACGATTAAGAAACTCGGGACGGAATTTTTCTCTTAATGCATCATGAATCTTAATCTTTAATTGTTCTTTTTGTTCTTCTACTTGATCCTTTTTATCCATAACAAATCCTAATGAAGCCATTTCTTGTAAATATTCTCCTCCTAAATTGGATGTCATAATAATAATCGTATTCTTAAAATTGACTATGCGGCCCTTACCATCAGTAAGGCGGCCATTGTCTAATACCTGAAGTAGAATATTAAATACTTCTGGATGAGCTTTTTCTATTTCATCAAATAAAATCAAACTATAAGGACGATGTTTTACTGCTTCTGTTAATTGTCCGCCTTTTTCATAACCAATATATCCTGGAGGAGAACCAATTAAACGAGCTACACTATGTTTTTCCATATACTCAGACATATCAATACGAATCATCGCTTTTTCATCAGAAAACATAAACTCTGCTAAAGCTTTAGCAAGTTCTGTCTTTCCCACTCCAGTAGGTCCTAAAAACATAAAAGAACCAATTGGTCTATCTTCTTCTGATATTCCTGCGCGAGCCCTTCTAATAGCTCTGCTTACTGCAAAAATAGCCTCTTTTTGCCCAACAACTCTTTTAGATAATTCTTTTTCCATTCTAACTAATCTTTTACTCTCTTCTTCTAACATTCTTGTTACAGGAATTCCAGTCCATCGAGAAACTACATGAGCAATATCTTCAGCCACCACCTCATCCTTTAGAAATCTTTCTTCTTCAGAAATTTTTCTTAAAGATTTTTCATTAGCCCTCAATGTTTTTTTTAATTGAGGAATTTTCCCATAAATTATCTCTGCTACTTTATCTAACTGCCCACCTCTTTCATATTCCTGCGATTCTTTTTCTAATTGATCAATCTCCTTTTTAATGCCACCCACTTCGTTAAATATCTTTTTTTCCTTCTGCCACTCATTATTTATCGCATTGTATTCTTTTTTTAATTTTCTTAATTCATTTTCAATTCTTTTTCTTTCTTGTGTTATTTTTTTACCATTATGTACTTCCTTCTTATTTACCTCTTTTTGCAATTCTAAAAATTTTATCTTATTTCTTAATTCAGAAACAGACAAAGGGATACTCCCAATTTCCAAACTCAAAGATGAAGCAGCTTCATCCATCAAATCTATCGCTTTATCAGGTAAAAAACGTGATGCGATATAACGACTAGATAATTGCACTGCTGTTACAATAGCTTCATCTGATATTTTTAATCCATGATGAACTTCATATTTTGATTTTAACCCACGCAAAATTTCAATTGTTTCTTCTACGGAAGGTTCTTCAACTAATACTGGTTGAAAACGTCTTTCTAAAGCTGGATCTTTTTCAATATATTCACGATAATCTTTAAAAGTAGCTGCTCCAATAGCTCGCAATCCACCTCTAGAAAGAGCTGGTTTTAATAAATTAGAAGCATCAATAGCCCCTTCAGCAGCTCCTGCTCCTACTAAAGTATGGACCTCATCAATAAAAATAATAACATCCCCAGCTTTTTTTATTTCTTTAAGAAGATTCTTTAATCGTTCTTCAAATTCTCCTCTAAACCGTGTTCCTGCTATTAATGATCCCAAATCCAAAGATATAATTCTTTTATTAATTAAACTCTCTGGGACATCAGAAGAAGCAATACGATGAGCCAATCCCTCGACAATAGCTGTTTTTCCAACACCTGCCTCACCAATTAATATTGGGTTATTTTTTGTTCGACGAGATAATATTTGCATAACTCTCCGCAATTCTTCTTCTCTCCCTATTACTGGGTCTAATTTATTCTCTTTTGCCAATTGAGTAAGATCTTGTGTGTATTTTTCTATAGCACTAGCTCCAACTTCTTGAAATTCATCAGTAATTTTTTCACCATCTGTATAACTATGAAGAGCTTCCAAAAATTCTTCTTTTTTAATATTAAATCTACTCAGTACGTCATGCGCAGAATTCTTAGTAGCAAGTATTCCATAAAATAAATATTCAGGAGAAATAAATTCATTTTTTTCTTCCATTGTTTTCTTAGCAGTAGCTTCTATAATCTGTAATATTTCTTGGGAAAGATACATTGGACCAAACCCTTTACCAACAGAAAAAATACGAGGTAATTTAATAATTTCTTCTAACACCTCTTTCAAAAAATCTTTTATATTAATCTTTAATTCTTTCTCCAGGATCTCTCTTAATCCAGAATCCTCTTCATCTAATAAGACATACAAAAGATGGAGAGCGCGCATCTCTCCCTGATTTCTTTCCATAGCCATTTGCTGGGCTCTTTCTATAGCTGCTTGGGCTTTTGCTGTAAATCTTCCTAAAGACATATATAAAAATTAAATATTAAAACAAAAAAACTGTTACTTAAGAATGTTTAAATTATAGCAATGAAAAATAATTTCTTCAACTCATCTACAATATAAATATTATGTGCATTTGGCACTAAATATATAAAACATAAACTAACTTTTCCTATTTCCCAAAGCGACGACGACGTCTTTGAAATTCTTTAATAGCTAAATCAAATTGTTTTTTAGTAAAATCAGGCCAACAGATTTTCGGAAAATATAATTCTGCATAAGTCCCCTGAAAAGGTAAAAAATTAGATAAACGCATTTCTCCAGAAGTTCTAATTATAAAATCTACATCTGGCAATCCTTTTGTATCTAAATAATCCATCACAACTTTTTCATTTATACTCTTAGAAGATATCTTCTTTTGTATAATTTTTTTTATCGCTCTTACAATCTCATCCCTGCCTCCATAATTAAGGGCAATATTCAAAATCATTTTCTTGTTATTCTTAGTCAATTTTTGCGCTTCTTTTATTTCTTTTTGAAGACTTTTTGGCAATTCTTTCAATCCTCCAATATGACAAAACTGAATTCCTTTTTTCTTAAAATCACGAGCATATTTCCTAGCAAATTCAGTAAATAAATTCATTAAATAATCTACTTCTTTTTTTGGCCTATTCCAATTCTCTGTAGAAAAACCATATAAAGTCAAAACCTTAATACCTTTGATAGCAGCATAATCAATAATTTCAACCACTCTTTCAATTCCTTTTTTGTGCCCTAAAAAAACAGGAAGTTTTTTCTCCTTAGCCCAACGACGATTACCATCTATCATAATACCGATATGCTTTGGCAAAATTTGTTCCATATTACTCTTTAAACCCTGTGCCAGCAGGAATTAATCTGCCAATAATAACATTTTCTTTAAGCCCCTTTAGATAATCCTTCTTTCCTTCAATAGCTGCTCTAATTAACACTCTTGATGTTTCCTGGAAAGACGCTGCTGAAAGCAAGCTATCAGAATTCAAAGCAACATTTTTAATACCCATAAGCATTTCTTTTGCTTTAGGTATTTCTTTTTTTAATTTTTTTAATCTATTAACTTCTTCTTGAAAAGACCTCTTGGACACAACCTCGCCAGAAATAAACTCACTATCACCACTGTATGTAATTTTTGATTGAGAGAACATTTGCTTAATGATTATCTCAAAATGTTTATTATTTATATTTTCACCGGCAATGTCATACACTTTCTTAATTTCTTCCAATATGTATTTTTGACAAGCATCTCTACCTAAAACCTTAAAGAGCTTTTTAATATCAATATGCCCTTCACAAAGCTGAGTTCCTTTTTTAACTTCTTCTCCGTTTTTCACCCATAAAGTTACTGCTTCAGGAATAACATATTCAGCAATACGAGCTTTCTTCTCATTTGGTTTTATTCTAATAAATGTTTGGTGCTTTATCTTTATTATTTCTATCACCTCTCCGTCAACTTCACTAATAGACGCTTCACCTTTTGGTATCCTTGCTTCAAAAATTTCTTCTACTCTGGGTAAACCTTGCGTAATATCAACAGCACGGGCCACACCTCCTGTATGGAATGTCCTTAAAGTTAACTGAGTACCTGGCTCTCCTATAGATTGAGCAGCAACAACGCCAACTGCTTCTCCTAAATCAATAAGTTTTTTCCATGCTAAATCAAGCCCATAACACTTTTGACAAACACCATCTATACTTTCACAAGTAATTGGGGAACGAATTAATATTTCTTCAACTGATGAATTCACTATTTTTTTAACTAAATCCTCATCAATCAATCCCCCAGTTTTAGCAATAACTTTACCTTTTTTATCAACAGCGTTAGATCCCAAAATTCTTCCAAAAATTACTCTTGTTAAATCTTTATTCTCTTCTTCTACCTTCTTTCTATTAACAATCAAGCCTTTCTTTGTGCCACAATCTTTCTCTCTAATAAGAACATCCTGGGCAACATCTACCAATCTTCTAGTAAGATAGCCTGCAAAAGAAGTCTTCAAAGCAGTATCTGCCAATCCTTTTCTTCCACCATGAGAAGCAGCAAAATATTCCAAAACATTAAAACCTTCTTGATGAGAAGATAAAATAGGCATTTCAATCAAACGGCCAAGAGGACTAACTACAAGTCCTTTTATTCCCATAATTTGCGCAGCAACTGCCCAATTTCCTTTTGCTCCAGAATTGAAAAATATATGAACAGAATCATCAGGATCTAAAACCTTTAAAACTAATTCCGATATTTTATCAACTGCGTAACGCCACTGAGCTTCTGTCAAAACTTTCTTTTCTTCCATAGTTAAAAGCCCTTCTTCATATTGACCTGTAATCTCCTCAACTTTTTTAGAAGTTTCAGCTAAAATTGCTTTTTTCTCTACAGGAATTTTTAAATCAGTAAGCCCCCATGACATACCTGATAAAGTAGAATAATAAAAACCTAATTTTTTTATATTATCTAAAACTTCAGCGCTCTTGTGAAAATCTTTATACAAATGAATTATATCTTTTGTAATACTCTTTATGTCCTTACTTGCTACCATTTTATTTATAAACGAAAACTCGTCTGGCAAAACCTCATTAAAGATAATCCTCCCTACGGTAGTACTAATTAATTGATTCTTTTCTTTTAAAATACGAACTTTAATTTTTTCTTGAAGCTTAATCTTTTTATATTCATAAGCTAATAACGCATCATTTGAATCAGAAAAGATTCTTTCTTTTAAATCACCTCCCTTAATCTCTTGCTCGGACATATCCATTGTTAACCAATAAATACCAGCTACCATTTCATGACGAGGTAACATTGCTGGTTCTCCATCAGATGGTTTTAACAATCCCAATGTGGACAACATCCTATTCTCACATTCTCTTTGAGCTTCTTCAGATAAAGGAACATGAACTGCCATTTGGTCTCCATCAAAATCAGCATTAAAAGGAGGACAAACCATTGCAGGAATTTGAATAGCCAATCCTTCAACTAATTTTGGACGAAAAGCTTCAATACTTAAACGATGAAGAGTAGGCGCTCTATTAAGAAGAACGTACTTAGTTTTTACTATATTTTCCAAAATCTCCCATACAGTATCAGAGCCCTCTTCAATTAAACGATTTGCTGCTCGAGGATTAAAAA
Source organism: Minisyncoccota bacterium (assembly GCA_035646575.1). GTDB lineage: Bacteria > Patescibacteriota > Minisyncoccia > UBA6257 > UBA6257 > DAOVIY01. The sequence goes on along the minus strand of DASRPB010000012.1, from coordinate 10,975 downwards.
CAATTTCCCTTTTTATTAACTCTCCAGCTACAAAAGGTTTAAATAATTCTAAAGCCATTTTCTTTGGCAAACCACATTCATGAATTTTTAATTCAGGACCAATAACAATTACTGAACGACCTGAATAATCCACTCTCTTTCCTAAAAGATTTTGACGAAAACGACCTTGTTTTCCTTGTAAAATATCAGCTAAAGAACGCAAAGGACGATGCTGTGCTGAATGCATAGGAGCAGTACCAGAACCTTTTCTTATTGAATTATCAATTAAAGCATCTACTGCTTCTTGCAGCATTCTTTTTTCATTTTTAATGATAACTTCTGGCGCTTTAAGTTCTAATAATTTTTTTAAACGATTATTACGATTAATAACTCGACGATAAAGATCATTTAAATCAGACGTAGCAAATTTCCCTCCATCCAATTGAACCATTGGACGTAAATCTGGAGGAAGAACAGGAAGCACAGTTAAAAACATCCATTCTGGACGTGTTTTTGATTGGAAAAATCCTTTCGCTAATTTTAAACGATTAAGATTTTTTTTCTCAACTAATTTTGATGTTGATTTTTTTTCAACTTCTTCTTCTAATTCATGAACTAATTTTTTAAGATCTATCTGTTCCAAAAATTTTCTTACTGGTTCACCTCCTGTCTCTGCTGTAAAAACTTCCCCATACTTTTTTGAAAGGGTTAAATAATCAATTTCAGAAAAAATAGCTTTTGGCTTTATTATATCTAATCCTGATCGCGCTTGATTACGGGATCCTGTTAATTCTTTCTTCTTATCTTTAGGCCATGTTTTTAATTTTGATTCATATTCAATATATATTTCATCTAAGGCCCTCTTTTTTGCAGCTTCGTCCACAGAAGTAACAATATAACTGTTGTAATAAATGACTCTCTCCAAAGCAAGCATCGGAACATTAAGTATTAAAGCAATTCTAGAAGGAATACTTCGTAAAAACCAAATATGAACCACTGGGGTGGCTAATTTAATATGACCCATCCTTTCTCTACGAATAAAAGAACGAGTTATTTCTACTCCGCAACGATCACAAACAATGCCTTTATAATGAGCCCCTTTATATTTTCCACAAGAACATTCATAATCTTTTACTGGTCCAAAAATTTGCTCAGAAAAAAGACCTTCTTTTTCTGGCTTTTGAGTACGATAATTTATTGTTTCAGCCTTAGTAACTTCTCCATAAGATTTATTACTTTCCATATATGACCAAGATAAAATCTCTTCTGGAGAAGCAATTTTCAAACCAAGTGCCTCAAAATCATTAATTTTTTTCTCTGAATCTTTTAACATAAATTATTTAAATTATTCTGAAAATTTCTAACGAGATTATTCTTGTTTTGTTTCTTCATTAGCTTTTACTCCAATTAGATTTACTGACAAACCTAATGATTGTAATTCTTTAAGAATCACATTGAAAGCAGCCGGAATATTTGGATTTTTAATTTTCTCTCCTGTAACTATTGCTTCATAAGCTGATCCTCTTCCAAACACATCATCTGATTTTATTGTTATCATCTCCTGAAGCGCATAAGCAGCACCATATCCTTCTAATGCCCAAACCTCCATTTCTCCGAATCTTTGTCCTCCAAAATGAGCTCGTCCACCTAAAGGCTGTTGAGTAATCAAAGAATATGGACCAATTGCCCTCATATGAACTTTATCTTTTACCATATGTTCTAGCTTCATAATATACATTATTCCAACTGCCACATCTTTTTCAAAACGCTCTCCAGTTTTACCATTATATAAAGTGATTTTTCCATCTTCTGGCAAGCCAGCTTTAACAAGTTCCTTTTTAATATCATCTTCAGTAGCTCCATCTAAAGATGGAGTAACTGCTCTATACCCTAATTTTCGAGCTGCTAATCCTAAATGATTTTCAAAAACCTGACCTAAGTTCATTCTGCTACCAATTCCCAAAGGATTTAAAACAACATCAACAGGAGTTCCATCTTCTAAATATGGCATGTTTTCTTCTGGGACAATAACAGAAATAACACCTTTATTCCCATGGCGTCCTGATAGTTTATCTCCTACCATCACTCTTCTTAACTCTGCTATTTCTACACTTACACTTTTTATAACTCCAACATTTAATTTATCACCTTCTTTACGAGAAAGTGTTTTTATTTTAACAACTCTACCTTGTCGAGATGGCTCAAGCTTTAAAGATGTATCTTTTATATCTTTCATTTGCTCTCCAAAAATAGCTTGTAATAATCTTTCTTCTGGAGTTAATTCTGCTTTTCCTTTAGGAGAAATCTTTCCGACTAAAATATCCCCACCCTTTACTTCAGCACCTACCATTATTACTCCATCTTCATCAAGATTTTTTAATTTTTCTTCAGAAACATTAGGAATATCCCTAGTTGTAACTTCTTGACCTAATTTAGTCTCTACAACATCGCAAGTAAATTCCTCTAAATAAACTGATGTAAAATTATCATCTTTTAAAACTCGCTCTGAGATAACAACAGCATCTTCGTAGTTAGATCCAAAAAATGGCATAAAAGCAATTAATAAATTTTGCCCTAAAGCTAAATCTCCATTTTCTGTAGCTGATCCATCTGCTAATAATGTACCTTCTTTTATAACATCACCTTTTTTTACAACAGGTTTTTGCATTAACCAGCTGTTCTTATTGCTACGGCCAAAATTAATTAATTCATAAACTACGTTCTTATTGTCGTTTGTTTTTATACTAATATGATTTGCATCAACTCCAACAACTTTTCCTTCAACATTACTAATCAAACACTGGCCTGATTCAAAAGCAATTTTTCTTTCCATGCCAGTACCAACTAATGGAGCTTTTGGTCTTAAACAAGGAACTGCTTGCCTTTGCATATTTGCTCCCATTAAAGCTCTGTTAGATTCATCATGCTCTAAGAATGGTATCAAACTAACAGCAACAGAAATAATTTGCTGACAAGAAACATCAATTAATTCAACTTCAGTATTATGAATTAATGTTGGCTCTCCATTTACTCTTGCCCCCACTAATTCTTCTTTTATTTTTCCCTTTTCATCAACATCAACAGTACCATGGGCTATTTTATACTTTAATTCATCAAAAGCATTAAACCAAACTATTTCATTGGTAAGTCTAGAATTTTTCACTTTAATGTAAGGAGTTTCAATAAAACCAAATTCATTTAATCGAGCATAAAGAGACAAAGAAAGAACCAAGCCAATGTTCTGTCCTTCAGGGGTTTGAATAGGACACAAACGTCCATAATGGCTAGTATGAATATCCCTAACTTCTAACCCCGCCCTTTCTCTTACCAAACCTCCCGGACCCATACAAGTAATTTTTCTTTTATGTTCTAGCTCAGAAAGCATATTCATTTGTTCCATAAACTGACAAAGCTGAGAAACATTAAAAAATTCTCTAAGCACAGCTACTAACTGTCTAGGATTTATTAATTGCGCAGCTGTTAATGTCTCAGGATCTAAAGTCGCCATTCTATCTTGAATTGTTCTGCGCATACGCATCAACCCAACTCTAAATCTCTCTGTCAAAATTTCTCCAACAGCTTTTACTCTTCTATTACCTAAATGATCAATATCATCATCAATAGATTCTGAATCATCATTTAATCGAATAATTTCTTTAACAATCATTACAAGATCATTCAATGTTAAACTTCTTTCATCGATAGATGTATCAAGATCAAGCCTTTGATTAATTTTATATCTTCCAACTTTAGCTAAATCATATCTATCAGATCGGAAAAACATATTATTAATTAAATCATAAGCATTATCAAAAGTAGCTAATTCTCCTGGTCGTAAATGATGATAAATTTCAACATATCCCTCTTCTTGATTAGTGGACAAATCTTTTTTTAATGTATTTTCAATATATTTAATAGGAGATTTCTCTTCCTCCGCTTTAAAAGCTTCTTTAATATCTTCGTTTGTCTTCAAACCAAAAATTCTAAGTAACGCGCTTATTGGCACTTTTCTTTTTCTATCTATTTTTACACTAATAACACCATCGCTATCAGTTTCAAATTCTAACCAGGCCCCATGATAAGGGATAAGTTTTGCTCCAAATAATCTTCTGCCTCTAAAATTCGCAGAAGAAAAATATACTCCTGGAGAACGATTGATTTGAGATATAACAACTTTTTCTACACCATTAATAATAAAAGTCCCCCGAGGAGTCATGACAGGGACTTCGCCAAAATATACTTCTTGTTCTCTCTCAACGCCTGTTTTTTTATTAACTAAACGTAATTTTGCTCGAATAGTAGATTCATAATTTAACCCTTTTTCTTTGGCTTTATTTTCTGATATTTTCGGTGGTTCTAAATAATAATCTTCAAATGCTAATTCTAAATCTTTTCCTGTATAATCTTTTATAGGCAATAGCTCTTTAAAAACTTCCCCCATTCCTTTGTCTAAAAACCACTGAAAAGAATCAGTTTGGAATTGGGTCAATTTTGGGGGCTCTAAAATTCCCCGAAAATGCCGGGAGAAAGATTTTATTGTGGGTTGGTTAAGCATCTAATAACAAAAAAAATTCCTAATTATGTTAGGTTATAAAATTTTAGGGCGCATAAAATAGATTGTGATATTCTTTGTGAAGTAATACTTTTTTCTTGAAAAAAATCTATGTACCAACTTTTAATACTCGTAATCTTTATTCTATTCTTTTTTAAAAATTTGTCAAGTGCCTTAAGCAATTCTTCACTTTTTTCCGCTTGAATGCGATATTTTTGTTTTCCAATTGTAGAAAAAGAAAGAAAAATCATATTTTTTTTAAATGCTTAATTTTCCATTCGCTAATCTTTTTATGATTTCCTGAAAGCAAAATTTCAGGAACTTGCCATGTTATTTTTTTACTTTTTTTATTTGGATAAAAAATTTCTGGTCTGGTATATTGCGGATATTCCCCTTTACCTTCAACATTAAAAGATTCTTCTGATAAAGATTCTTTTTTTATAACCCCTGGGATAAAACGACTCACAGCATCAACTAAAACCATTGCTGGTAATTCTCCACCTGTTAAGACATATTCACCAATAGATATTTCCTCGTCAGCTATGTATTGAGCAACTCTTTCGTCAACACCTTCATAGCGTGGACAAATAAGAATTAATTGATCGTATTTAGATAAACGTTTAGCTTTTTTTTGAGTCAATTTATCTCCTTTAGGAGAAAAAAGAATAACACGACATTTTTTAATTTTTTTCTTTTTTAAATCTTTTACTGCCTTAAAGATAGGCTCTACCTTAAAAATCATTCCCATGCCTCCGCCATAAGGACAATAGTCAACTGTTTGATGACGATCAAGTGTCCATTTTCGCAAATTATGTGTGTATATTTTTATAAGCTTCTTTTTCTGAGCTTTTTTTAAAATAGAAATATTAAAATAAGAATCAAAAATTTCAGGAAAAATTGTAAGAATATCAAAACGCATAAAATAATGAACAATTAATAATTAAAAAACCGCAGTATTATATAATACCACGGTTTTTATTTTTTTCAATGACGCCTAAGCGTAATTTTAAAGCTTTAAATCCTCAACAATATCATCTGCAGCTTTATCTGCTTCTCTTGATGAAGTATCAGATTCTCTTGATGAAGTATCAGCTTCTCGACTGACTCTTGTAGAACCTTCAGGTTCGTCAATCTTGAGATTGACTCGAGCTTTATTTTTTGCTCCAACTACTTTTAAAATAGTTCTTAATGCTTTAGCCATTGAGCCTTCGCGGCCTATAACCTGAGCCATATCCATAGAATCTACCTTTAAAGTAAGGAGAACGCCCATTTCATCTACTTTTCGCTCTACTTTCACTGCATCAGGATTGCTTGCAATGCTTTTGATTATGAATTCGAGCAATTGTTGGTCTACGTGTGTTTCTGTCATGATTTCAGAATTAATATTTTCTTAATTTAATAACTGAAGTAGCTATCGACCACTATCTTAACCACTGGATAGTCTTTATTTTAAAATACTTAAAAAAGAAAGTCAAGTAAATAACTATTCTTCTGCTAAAGCTTCTGCTTCTTCTAATTTTAATGAAAGAAGTTGAGAACTATCATTTTCAGATAAAGTTACTCCGTAAATTATTTGAACTGCATTCATTGTCATTCTGTTATGGGTAATGATAATAAACTGAGTATTTTTGGTAAGTGCTTCTAAAATCTCAGAAAAACGTCTACTATTTTCTTCATCCAATGCAGCGTCAATTTCATCCACTACTATCAACGGGGAATGCGACTGATTAACTAAAGCAAAAAGAAGAGAAACGGCAATTAAAGTTTTCTCTCCTCCGGAAAGCATATCAATACCCTTTAATTGAGTTTTTGGAATATTAATTTTAATATCTATCCCCCAAACAATATTATCATTAACTTCTTGTTTTGTCTGAACTAATTTAGCTGAGCCCCCTCTGAATATAAGCTGAAAATAATTATTAAATTCTTGGTTTATTCCATTGATTGCTTTACTAAATCTTTCCTCAATCTGATCATTTAATTTTTTTATTAAAACATTAAGATCTTCCACTCCTTTATTTAAATCCTCAATTTGTTGAGTCAAAAAATCATAACGACTAGAAACATCTTTATATTCAATTATCGTATCTTCGTCTTCTGAACCCATTTCTGCAAGCTCTCTTTTTATTCTCCAAATTTTATTCTCTAAGACAGAAAACTCTTCTGGTAAAACTAACTGCGTATCTTTTTCATTTTGATAAAGTTTTTCAATTTCTTGAAATTGAAATTCAGTTTCTTGTAAACGTCTTTTAAAATCTTCTAAACGTAAGCGAAATTTTTCATTAAGAATTTCTTCTCTTTGCAACTCTCTATATAATTTTTCTTTTTCTTCTCTTTTTAACTCTATTTCCTGAAATTTATTTTTAAAACCTAAGCTTCTTTGATTTAATTGACCTTGTAAATTATTTAATTCTTCACTCTTCTGCTTTAATTCTTCTTCAATCCTTTCTAGCCCTTTTTGAATTTCTTTAATATCTTCTCCTTTTTCTTCGTTTTTAGAATTAAATAAGGTGTTTATATCCTGAACTATCTTTTTTATTTCTTCTTTAACTTTGTCTAAATTAGGAAAATCCAACAAAGACTGCAATTTTTCTTTAATAGAAAAAACCTCTTTTTCAAGAACTTCACTAGTAATATTTAATTCGCTGCTAACTTCTTTCCTTCCTAAGTTTCTTAATTGAATCGATTTTTGATCTTGAAGATCAATAATTTGCTTAGTAATATCCCCGATTTTAACTTCCAAACTTTCATCAACTTTATCGCTTGATAAACCCATTTCCCTCTCTTTCTCTTTGATTTTACTCTCTAAATTTTCAATATCTTTTTTAATTTTATTAACATCTACATGAGAATGCGTATCTTCTTGTAATACCTGGTGATAAATATTAATAAAATATTTCTTTTCTATTTCAGATAATTCTTCTTTAGTTTTCTCTCTTTTTTCCCAGCGATTAACTTGCCTCTTTAGAGAACGTAGATGAGGAAGTATTTCCTGCTGAAGAGCTTGGGCTTTATCTAAATTAACCAAAGTATTTTCTAATTTTCTCCTCGCATTTTCTTTTTTAATCTCTAAATTTTTTAATCCTAAATTTTCCTCTAGCATTATTCTTCTTTCCTGTGCAGAAACTTTTAGAATATCTCCAACAGAGCCTTGGTTAATAATTGAAAGCCCTTTTAACCCTAATTTAGCTGCAGCTGATATTTCAACAACATCCTTTAGGCGACAAGACTGACGATTTAAAAAATAGCTATTATTATCTTCTTTATCAATTCTTCTTAAAATACTTAATTCTGAAACCTCTAAAGGGAATATCTTTTTACTGTTATCAAATACCAATTCTACTTCAGCAAAACCAGCAGAAGAATTTTTGTTTTTTCCAGAAAAAATTAAATCCCTACCTTTTTCTGCGCGTAAATTTTTAAAACTTTGTTCGCCAAAAGCCCAACGGATAGCATCTACAATATTAGATTTCCCAGAGCCATTAGGTCCAACTATTGCAGTAAAAAGACAGGGAAAATCTAAAACTGTTTTCCCTGAAAAAGATTTAAAATTTTTTAAGATAATGCGTTTTAAGAACATAAAATATTATTTCCATCCTTTCTTAGAAAGAGCCTCCTTTGCAGCACTGACTTCTGCTTCCTGCTTAGAATGGCCTTCTCCTTCAGCAATAAACTCTTTTTTAAAATATACACCGACTCGAAACTGTTTTAAATGATCTGGGCCCCAACTTTTTAAAGTTTTATAAATAGGAGTAATACTCAAGTTCTCCTGACTTTTTTCCTGAAATAAACTTTTTGGGTCTATATAAGCATCTGTTTTAAAAATATTGTCAGCTTTTGATAAAATGTGTTTTGCAACAAATTCTCTAGCATCATTAAATCCTTTATCTAAATAAATAGCTCCTACAATTGCTTCTATAGCATTAGCTAAAAAATATGGATGACTTTTTTCCAATTCGTTTTTTTCTCCTTTAGAAACTAAAAGGTATTTTTTTAAATTTAATCTATCTGCTACCTCTAATAAAGAATCGCTATTTATTAGTGCCGCTCTTAAGGCTGTCAAATCTCCTTCTCTAAGTTCTGAATATTCCTTAAATAAATATTCAGCAACAATTAATCCTAAGATCGAATCTCCTAAAAATTCTAGTCTTTCATTATGTCCAATCTCCCCCCATTCTTTATTCTCATTCAAAAAAGACCGGTGAGTTAATGCCCGTTTTAATAAATCTATATTACTAAATTCTAATCCTAGAATTTTCTCAATTTTATTAAAATCAATTTGTACCATCCTTTTCTTTTTTACCAATAACTCCTTCCATTTCACGATAAACCGTTCCTAATACTCCGTTAACAAATCGACGAGAAGAATCGCCGCCAAAAGTTTTAGCCAATTCTACGCATTCATTAATGGCAACTTTTGGAGGGACTTCTTTAGAATTACTAAATAATAATTCAAATATCCCGATTCTCAGAATATTTCTATCAATAATATTAATTTGACCTAATGGCCATTCAGGAGCTCCAGAAATAATTAACTTATCTAATTGATCTAATTGATCTAATATACCATCTAAAAGCTCTTCTGAATATTTTTTATTAAGTAATCCTTCTCCAAACAATTTCAAATTCCTTTGAAATATTTCCTTTGCATCTTTGCTTTGTTTTAAGAAATCCCATTCATAAAGTGTTTGTAAAACAATAGAACGAGAGAGATGTCGAGATCCCATATGAAAAAGTTAAAAGTTTAAATATTAATCTTCTTTTTCTATTTCTTTTTGTTTTAATTTCTTTTCTTTTTTAGAAAGTCCTTTTAATACGTCAATCACTTCCTTCTCTTTATAATAGCCACAATGAGGACAAACTCGATGAGGCATAATCATTTCTTTACAATGAGAGCATTTAATAAAATTAAGCGGCTTAAGAGCCATGTGAGATCGACGTTTATTAGTCCTAGAACGAGTATGATGACGAGCAGGAACACCCATGATTATAAATTATTAACTGTTAAATTATATTATTCTAAACCTATGACAATAATAGCGTTATAGTAGAAAGATAATAGCACAAAGAACCATCGAGAGCAAGAATTTATTTTTTTAAACTAATATTTATCTTCTTATTATCTAAAGTTATGTCTCCCTTTAAATCAAAATCCTCTATTTTATCCCAAATAATTTCTTTTATTCGCAAGCTTTCTTTCATCTGTTTTTCATTCTTTTTCAATAATTCCATAATTGAATCTTCCCCTTGAAAACAAATTACTATTTCATCAGAAGAGAATAACCCTGATTTTTGACGAATAATCTGAATCTGTCTAAAACAATCCCTCATCATGCCTTCTTCTTTCAATTCTTTTGTAATCTTAATATCAATTTCTATTTCTTTTTCTAATTTATCATCAAAAACAATTTGTTTAATATTTATTTCATCCTTTAAAACACCAAGTAATTCTTCCTTGCCTTTTAATTTACAATCCCGAATTTTTAATTCATTTAATGGTTGCCTTACTTTTATACCTACTTGAGCTCTTTCTGCTAAAACCATTGAAGCAATTTTCCGAATTTCTTCCATTTCTTGTTCTAATGTTTTGTTAATTAATTTTTCATTAACCTCAGGATAATCACAAAGATGTACTGATTCTAAATTTTCTTCATTTTTTAAATTTTGATAAATCTGCTCACTAAAAAATGGTATGAATGGAGCTAATATTTGACTTAAATTAAATAAAACATACTTCAAAGTTTGAGAAGCTTCTTTTTTCCTTTCATTAGATTTAAACCTTTCACGAGATCTTCTTAAATACCAAGTCGAAAGATCGCTAATGAATTTTTCTATGGGCCTTGCTGCTTTAAACAAATCATATTCATTCATTCCTTCAGTAACTTCTTTGTTTAAAGAATTCAATTTAGATAAAATCCATTTATCTAAAATGTTATCAACTGAATTAATATCTAATTCCCAACTATCTTCTTCTGCATACAATTTATAGAACGTATAAACATTCCAAAGAATCATTAAAACTTTTTTCAATGTTTCATTAACTCCATTTTCAGAAAAACGTAAATCATCTGCTTTAATTGCAGGGCTAGTTAAAAGATAAAAACGCATTGCATCTGCACCATATTGATCAATAACTTTCATTGGCTCAGGATAATTTTTCAAACGTTTGCTCATTTTCTGACCATCTTCAGTTAAAATAATTCCATTAACAATATTATTGAGAAATGCTGGTTTATCAAACAATGCTGTAGATAAAACCATTAAAGTATAAAACCACCCTCTTGTTTGATCTATGCCTTCAGCGACAAATTGAGCTGGGAAATTCTTTTCAAATAATTCTTTGTTTTCAAAAGGATAATGAGCTTGAGCATAAGGCATTGAACCAGATTCAAACCAACAATCTAAAACATATGGAACTCTTTTCATTAACCCCCCGCATTTTTC